>JAZDLZ010000308.1:0-5411 GCA_043801535.1 Pseudomonadota bacterium | reverse complement strand
GATCGATCACGCCGCACAAGAAGTTCAATGCCGAGACCTACGTGCTGAAGAAGGAAGAGGGCGGGCGGCACACTCCGTTTTTCAACGGGTACCGGCCGCAGTTCTACTTCCGGACGACGGACGTCACCGGCGTGATGACTCTGCCGGGAGGAGTCGAAATGGTGATGCCTGGTGACAATATCAACTCGGAGATCGAGCTGATCACGCCGATCGCCTGCGAAGAAGGGCTGCGCTTCGCAATCAGGGAGGGTGGTCGTACGGTTGGGGCAGGCGTGGTTACCAAGATCATCGAATAGCAGCGGGGAGCCGCATGACCACTTCGAAGATCCGCATTCGCCTAAAGGCGTACGATCACAAGCTTCTCGACCAATCGGCGGGAGAGATAGTCGATACGGCGAAACGAACCGGCGCCAAAGTCGCCGGTCCGATCCCGTTACCGACGCAGATCAACAAGTACTGCGTGCTCCGCTCGCCGCACGTCGACAAGAAATCGCGCGAACAGTTCGAGATCCGCACGCACAAGCGGCTGCTCGACATCCTCGAGCCAACGCAGCAGACACTGGATGCGTTGATGAAGCTCGATCTGTCGGCGGGCGTCGACGTGGAGATCAAGACCTAGACGCGTTGGACATGCCGCCGCCCGCGGTCGGGAAAGAATCGGATTCCGGTGCCGGCGGGGGTGGAAGAAGGACAAAGGCAAGGGATGAAGGGCGACCGGGAAAGGTAGCAGCAAGAGCATTCGGGGAGACCAATGCCTACGATTGAAGTGAAAAACACGTTGGGCGAGAAGGTCGGCGAAATCGACCTCGACGAGGCCGTCTTCGGCGCCGACGTGAACGAACATCTTCTCTGGGAAGTGGTGAAGTGGCAGCGCGCCAAGAGGCGAGCGGGAACGCACTCGACCCGCAACATGTCCGAGGTGCGAGGTGGCGGCAGGAAGCCCTATCGCCAGAAGGGAACGGGTCGAGCAAGGCAGGGTTCGACGCGCTCGCACGTGATGGTCGGCGGCGGTAAGGCGTTTGGTCCCAAGCCGCGCGACTATTTCTACCCGATCCCCAAGAAGGTGCGAAAGGGTGCGCTGCGCTCGGCGCTGTCCCTCCGCTTCAAGGAGAACGCTCTGGTCGTTCTCGACGAATTCAAGGTCGAGCCGGCCAAGACCAAGATTGTGGTCTCGGCTCTGAAGAGTCTTGGAGCAGAGAACGCGTTGGTTGTCGATTCCAAGGACAACGAAGGGCTCAGACGGGGCGCGGGAAACCTGGCAGACGCCAAGTGGATCGCCCCGGAGGGGCTCAACGTGTACGACATTCTCGACCACAAGTCTCTGGTGGTTACGTCGGATTCGGTCAAGAGGATCGAGGCCGTGCTGAAGCCCCAGAGGTGATGCGAGGTAAGATTGACATGCGTGCCCCGCAAGACATCATCAAACGCCCAGTTCTGACCGAGAAGGGCGCCAAGCTGCGCGAGACTGGCGGAATGCCAGAGGCGCCGGCGAAGCCGGAGGACGTAGGACAGAAAGTCCTCTTCGAAGTGGCGCGTGCCGCCAACAAGATTGAGGTCGCCCATGCCGTCGAGCGTTTGTTCAAGGTCAAGGTGACCTCGGTAAGGACGCAGATCGTGCGCGGCAAGAAGAAGCGAGTCGGCCGGTTCACTGGCCGGCGCCCGCACTGGAAGAAGGCCATTGTGACTCTCAGGCCTGGCGACACGATCGAGTTCTTCGAAGGGGTGTAGGAAATGGCAATCATCAAATACAAACCGACTTCGCCTGGCCGACGCGGAATGTCATCCCAGGACTTCGGGATGGTTACCCACGGTAACGAACCGGAGAAGGCGCTTGTCGAGATCAAGCACCGCACCGGCGGTCGCAATGTGTACGGGCGGATCACCACTCGTTTTCGCGGTGGCGGTCACAAACGCCGCTATCGGCTGGTCGACTTCAAGCGGGACAAGGTCGGCGTGCCTGCCAGAGTGGCGTCGATCGAATACGATCCCAATCGCTCGTCGAGGATTGCCTTGCTCCACTATCTCGACGGCGACAAGCGCTACATCTTGGCGCCAGAAAAGCTCAAGGTGGGTGACACCGTCGTGAGCGCCAAGAGCGCCGATATCAAGCCGGGCAATGCTCTTCCCCTTCGCTACATCCCTCTCGGCACTTCGATTCACAATGTCGAGATGAAGATCGGCGCTGGCGGGCAGCTCGCTCGTTCTGCCGGGACGAGCGCCCAACTCATGGCCAAGGAAGGCGACTGGGGATCGGTTCGGCTTCCATCGGGCGAAGTGCGCAGAGTGCACCTCGATTGTCGGGCCACGGTGGGCCAACTTGGCAACGTGGAGCACATCAACGTCGAGATCGGCAAGGCGGGTCGAGTGCGTTGGCGGGGACGCCGTCCTCACAACCGAGGCGTCACGATGAATCCGGTCGACCATCCGATGGGTGGCGGTGAGGGACGGTCGTCGGGCGGTCGTCATCCTTGTTCGCCGTGGGGAAAGCAATCCAAGGGACTCAAGACACGGCACAACAAGGCTACCTCGAAGTTCATCATCCGCCGGAGACCCGGCTAAGGGACATGGGACATGGGACAAGGGACACTGGATAAGGGACAAGGACCATGGCGCGAAGCATAAGCAAAGGCCCCTTCGTCGACACTCACGTCATGAGCAAGGTGCTCGAGGCGCTGCGGGCCAAGTCGAAAAAGGTGATCAAGACGTGGTCTCGCCGCTCCACCGTCGTGCCAGAGATGGTGGGACTGACCTTCGCGGTGCACAACGGCAAGAAGTTTTTGCCGGTGTTCGTCACCGAGAACATGGTTGGCCACAAGCTCGGCGAGTTCGCGCCGACCCGGACATTCTTTGGCCATGCTGGGGATCGCAAAGGCTCGGCCGGCGGTGGCGCGGGAGCGTCGGCTGCGGTCGGAGCCGGTGCGGCAGGGGCAGGGGCGGCGGCAGCCAAGCCGAGCGCACCAGCTGCCTCGGCTGGTCAAGCGAAGAAGTGAGCTGTTGATTGGAGCAGACCGTCGTGGTAGACATAACGCTCTTTATCTCGAGGACTTGACGATGGAAGCCAGAGCCGTTGTGCGACACGTCAGGACGTCGCCGCGAAAAGTACGGATTGTCGCCAACATGATTCGTGGCAAGGATGTCGACGAAGCGTTGGGGATTCTCAAGCTGTTGCCCAAGAAGAGCGCGCGCACGTTTGCCAAGCTCGTGGGCTCGGCCGTGGCCAATGCCCAGGACAAGGCAGGGCGCGATCTCGACTCGCTCGTCGTCAAGTCCGTTCAGGTTGACAACGGACCGATTACCAAGCGGTGGCTATCGCGAGCAATGGGCCGCGCCAACCGCGTGCAGCGGCGCACCAGCCACATCACTGTGGTGGTAGACGACGGCCAGTAGTACGCCAATACGTAGTACGGTCAATACGTAGATAGCAACAGAGGCTTGCAAGGGAAGAGGATCATCGGAGCCAAGCATGGGTCAGAAGACGCATCCGGTCGGTTTTCGCCTTGGCATCATTCGGAGCTGGAGCTCCAAGTGGTACGAGGAAAAGAACTACGCCAAGTGGCTGCACGAGGACATCCGCCTCAAGCGGTTCGTCAAAGAGAAGCTCAGCCATGCTGGCGTGGCCTCTGTTGAGGTCGAGCGAGCTGCCAACAAGGCCAAGATCAACATCCACACTGCCCGTCCCGGCATTGTTATCGGCAAGCGCGGCGCTGGCGTCGAGACTCTGAAAAAGGAGATCCAGGCGCTGACCGACAACGAGGTCTTCCTGAACATCCAGGAGATACGCAAGGCCGAAACCAACGCCCAGCTCGTCGCGGAGAACATCGCGACCCAACTCGAGCGGCGCGTAGCTTTTCGCCGGGCAATGAAGAAGGCGGTTCAGACTGCGATCAAGTTCGGTGCAAAGGGTATCCGAGTCTCTTGCTCTGGCCGCCTCGGCGGGGCAGAGATGGCTCGATATGAGTGGTACCGTGAAGGACGCGTGCCGCTGCACACCTTGCGTGCCGAAATCGACTGGGGTTTTGCCGAGGCACGTACTACCTACGGCGCGATCGGAGTGAAGTGTTGGATTTTCAAGGGTGAGGTGCTTCCCACCCGCGGCACTGTCGCTCCGCGAACGCGTGAAGCTCAGCCACAGGGTTAGCCATGCTGTCACCGAAGAGGACGAAATATCGCAAGGCGCAAAAGGGGCGCATGACGGGTCGGGCCAAAGGGGGAGATGCAGTCTCTTTTGGCGACTTTGGTCTGCAGGCGATCGGGTGCGGAAAGATCACGGCCCGGCAGATCGAGGCTGCGCGTGTGGCGATCACTCGTCACGTCAAGCGCGGGGGCAAGCTCTATATCCGCATCTTCCCCGACAAGCCGCGCACCAAGAAGCCGGCTGACACGAGAATGGGCAAGGGAAAAGGAGCCGTCGAGGATTGGGTGTGTATCATCCGCCCAGGTCGCGTTCTCTACGAGCTGGAAGGCGTGAACGAGGCGATGGCACGGGAAGCCTTCCATCTAGCCGACACCAAGCTGCCGATTCCGACTCGGATCGTCGGGAGGGAATCGCTTTAGTAGCGCGGGCAGAGCGAGAGCTCTACTTGGCGTCAGGGGAGAGCAATGGCCGACAAGGGACCAAAGATGATCGAGATACGGGACCGTTCCGACGAGGAGCTCAAGACCTCGTTGGCGCGAGCCCAGGATGAGTTGTTCCGGTTCAAGCTGGGGCGGTTCACCAATCAGCTCCAGAATGTTATGCAGATCAGGAACAGGAAGCGTGAGATAGCCCGTATTCAGACGGTACTATCGGCGCGTCGGGCTGGGCGGGAGGCGCCCGGTCAAGGCACGATGCTCGAGGATCGAGCAGCGCAAACAAAAGACCAGTGACATAGGTAGCAGGACAACGAGGAGCAGGCAGCCATGTCCGCCGAGACGCAGACGACGAAGACGACCGAGGCTCGCGGCAAACGCCGTCAGATAGTCGGGGTCATCACGTCCGACAAGATGCAGAAGACGGTCGTCGTGCAGGTGACCCGTCGAGTCAAGCATCCGATGTTTCACAAGTTCATCACCCGTCGGGTTCGATACAAGGCCCACGACGAGAAGAACCAGTACCGTGTCGGCGATCGGGTGGAGATCATCGAGACTCGTCCACTGTCACGGGACAAGTGCTGGCGCGTCCTCCGGCTGGTCGAGCGCCCCCAGGAGGCCTAGAATGGTGCAGCAGCAGACCACGCTGGATGTTGCCGATAATTCGGGCGCCAAGAAGCTCATGTGTATCAAGGTGCTTGGCGGAACCAGGCGCAAGTATGCCTCGGTCGGGGATGTGATCGTGGTTTCGGTGAAAGAGGCGATACCGGGTGCCAAGGTGAAGAAGGGCGAAGTAGCGAGGGCGGTGATTGTGAGAACTGCCAAGGAGATACCTCGTCCCG
>JAZDLZ010000726.1:0-3322 GCA_043801535.1 Pseudomonadota bacterium | reverse complement strand
AAAGCCAAACGCCGACACTCCGGCTCGCCTGACCCCACAAGGAGGTCGCTCCCATGGCTTGGCAGCGGTGACCACGAAAAACGGCGTCCGAGCGAAGTCGAGCTGGGGATTGGGCTCGTCGAAATTGATGGAAGGCGGCAGGATCTTGTGATGAACGGCAAGCACTGCCTTGAGCAATCCGGCACCGCCAGCTCCTGCCTTCAAGTGACCGATTTGCGACTTGATCGATCCGAGGGCAACGCTGCGTTGCGGAAGACCAGCAGTCCCGAGCGTCGTTGCCAAGCTCTCCACCTCCGCGACGTCCCCCACTCTCGTCGACGTGCCGTGACCCTCGATGAGGGAAACCGTGGACGGAGACAAACCGGCGCGGTCCCAGGCCCGACGAAGGCAAAGAATCTGACCGGCCGGGTTCGGAGCAGTAATACCCTTTCCCTTGCCGTCGCTCGAAGCCCCAGCGCCACGAATGACCGCATAGATTCGATCGCCAGCTGCCTCGGCGTCGGCAAGACGTTTGAGGAGAAGGAAAGCGCCGCCTTCACCCATGACGAAGCCGTTCGCTCCTTTGGCATACGGCCGCGACCCGTCTGGCGACAACGCACCAATCTTGGAGAACTTGACGAAGCTCGAGGGACCCATGTTGCGGTCCATGCCGCCGGTGATGACGGCGTCATAGTGCCGGGAAAGCAGTCCCTCGATGGCAGCGTCCACGGCGGCCAGCGAGGACGCGCAAGCGGCGTCCGTCGTGTAGTTCGGCCCGCGCAAGTTGAACACCGCCGCGACCCGACTCGCCATGATGTTGGTGAGCTCGCCGGGCATGGTGTCTTCGGTGATAACCGGTAGTTGGCGGTCGAGCTGAGACTCCAGATCCCGCAGGAGCTCCGCCCTGGCCTCCTCGGAAAGCTTGGCGAAAGCAGGTGTAGCCTTGAGCGCACGGCGGTATTCCGGAGCCAGCACTCGCAGCGAAGAGATATAGTGCAGCTCGCCGCCCATCGCCGCACCGATGATGACCCCCGTCGTCGCGAGATCGAGAGGCCGGTCTGGATGCCCGGCATCGCGGAGCGCTTCGGCTGCTGCCGCAACCACCCATTTCTGTCCATCGTCCATGGCGGCCGCAACTCGCGGAGGAATGCGGTATTTGACCGGATCGAATGAAAACCCGCGCACCCATCCGCCGATCTTCGAGTACGTCTTGGCCGGCGCCTTCGGATCGGGATCGTAGTAGTCCTCGACAGCCCAACGCCCGTCGGGAACTTCGGAGATGGAGTTTCTGCCTCGAATCACGTTCTGCCAAAAAGACGGCACGTCGAGCGCATCAGGCAGGATGGCTCCGAGGCCGACTACCGCGACAGCCCGCTCGGCTGCATCGCGTGTGCTGCTACTCATTTTGATCCTCCGTAACCACTGCCCGTGCAATCAAGTCCATGTCGGCGACGAGCCCCCGACAAGCACTGTAAATCGACGGAGCTGCCAAGGCACGGGCGAGCTCTGCCGAACCATCAACGCCGGCAACGCCGGCAGCGCCGGTAGCAGGTTCGCACCCGCCGATCCAGCGAATTGCCGAGGACAAGACGTAGAGCGCCGCCTCGCGGGCACACACCCGAGCCATTGCTTTCAGTGCCGACCGGGCGAATCGTGGCCGATACTTGGGTCCGCCACGGCCAGCGGCAAACCGACAAAGACAACCTGCTGTCTCGGCACGGGCGATCATCTCACCGAGTCGGAACAGGACGTGCTGGTTTCTGGTCAGTCGACCAATGCGCGCACGCTCGATGGCCTGGTAGAGCGCTCGCATTGCCAGCGCCGCGGCGTCGGCGCCGACCTCGGGATCCTCGAGGTGCAGACCCTCGAGGCTGGCCGCCATCTTCTGGTAGAGCTCACCGCGGCCTTGCAGGTGCGTACGCCAGCGGTCTCTCGCAATCGTCCATTCGAGAATCTCGCTCGTGCCCTCGTAGATCGTGGTGATCCGCACGTCGCGACGGATCTTCTCGACCTCGTACTCGCGGGTGTAGCCATAGCCGCCGTGGGCCTGGATCGCCGCGTCGGCGGCCGCGTTCCCCGCCTCGGTAGCAAAGAGCTTGGCAATGGCACCCTCGGTGGTGAGGTCCTCCTCGCCTGCATCGAGTCGCCGCGCCGTCTCCTCGACATATGCTCGGGCAGCCTCGAGCCTGACCAGGTGTGGCACGATCAGCTTGTGGGTGAACGCCTGTTTGTCGGCGAGCGGAGATCCTGCCTGCACGCGCTCGCGCGCATAGCGGATGGCCCGCTCCATGGCGGCCACGCCGCCGCCAAGTCCGAACGCGGCGACCATCAGCCTGGTGAAGCCAAAGACCGCCTGGGCATGGGCCAGTCCCTTTCCTTCTTCGCCACCGACCAGATTGACGGTCGGCACGAACACGTCCTCAAACACGACTTGAGTGGTGTTCGAGGAACGGATGCCATGCTTGTTTTCCTGTTTGCCCGCGACAACTCCTGCGGTACCGCCCTCCACGAGGAAGAATGACGCTCCTCCTTCGGCCATTGCGAGCACCGAATAGAGCTGGGCAACACCTCCGTTGGTAATGAATTGCTTGGTGCCGTTCAGCCGATAGCCTGCCTGCCCGTCGTCCGCCACCACCCGCTCGGCCTTGGTGCGAATCGCCGACACTTCGCTGCCCGCCAGTGGCTCGGTGACCGCGTAGGCCACCATTAGCCCTTCATCGGCAATGCGGCGCATCCAGTGCGCTCGTTGCTCGGGAGTCGCGCCAACCACAATCGGATCAGTGCCCAGGAAAATCGCGAGGAAAGCCGTGGCAACCCCGAGGTCGACACGGGCCATGGCCTCGGAAACCCGGTAGACGTCGTAGGCGCCCCCTCCCAGACCACCGAATTCCTCGGGAATGAAGAGCAAGTGCATCCCGATCTCGGGGCCGAGAAGCTCCTTCACCAGCTCGAGAGGGAACTGGTCTTTCTCGTCCAACTCGAGGCGCTTCTCGAGCGGTAGCCGCTTCTTGGCAAAGCTGTCGAACGTATCGAGCAGCATTTGCAGCGTATCGTCATCGAGGCCACGACTTGCCATACAGATCTCCCGGAAGTTACTCGCCAACTGAGTACTATTGGCTACTTGTTTCGATAGTCGAGGGAACCACCTGAACGGGGACCAGACAATAGCGAAGCCACGCCGAGCATACAAGCCCCAGGAATAGGCCGGGTGTGATCGTTGCTCGTTGGTCCCCCGTCGATGGCGGCGAAACCAGAGCGTCAGCGATACCCGACGTGGACGTGTCTCGGTCGGATGGACATGACAAGGCACCCGAGGGAGCGCAGGCCGTTCTCGGTCTTTGGT
>JAZDLZ010000200.1:0-2184 GCA_043801535.1 Pseudomonadota bacterium | reverse complement strand
CTTCTCAAAGGAAGCTCGACCACAACCGACTAGATGCTCTTGCGGATCGTGTTGCTGCACCCACTTTGCCGATTGTGGTCGCGAATCCATGGCGTGACTACGACCACGACTGGGATTGGGTCGCTACGGAAGACGGTATTTGCCTCAATTGGGCGGGATGTCTTGACAAAGAGGAAATCGACAGACGGGAAGACGAGGGGGTTCAGAGGGCAATGGAGCTTGTTGCCGAGCTTTTGCAACGGCCCTCGCCTGTCCCACTAGATGCGCGAGTTTTTCTACAGGTTCACGCAGAGCTAATGGGACCAATTTACCCATTTGCCGGTCGGTGGCGAACAGTGTCTTTGCACAAAGGTGACGGTCCCACCAGATGGCCGTTGCCTCCGGGCGGGATCCAGCCACTCATGGACGTTTTGGAGCGGGACGTGCTCTCACGGTCGCCGCTGCTATCTGAGGACGATGAAAAGGTGTTCAGCTACGCAGCCGAGGTCATGTGCGAGTTCCTGGCACTGCATCCGTTTCGCGAAGGAAACGGCAGGACTGCCTTTATTGTTGCCAACCTCATTTTCATGCAGAACAGCATGCTTCCGTTGACGACCTACGAGCGCCGTTCCGATGAGATGCGCTACTTGGCGGCGTGCGAGGCTGGTCGACTCGGAAAGCAGTATAGACCCTTGGCGATGCTGCTCATGGAATGGGAGGACCGCGCGGTCGCCCAATGGAGGGCTTCGCATGAGTAGGAGGCGCCTGGATATACGCGGAATCCTCGCCGACCCAAATCTGCGGCGTGAGCTGATGGTGCCGACCATTCAGTCGACTCAGGCTCGGGAAGGGATCGAGACGACGCACGAGCAAGCTGAGCGCGCGTACTACGTTGTGACGGAAGGTGAGCGGGCGACCTTCTTCGATCTTGAGCCGTTTCGCGCGATCAAGAGCCAGCCCGAGCGCCGGCACGAGATGTTCGTGCGATCGCTTCAAGACGACGCGGGAGCACTTCGGATAGACGTGGCCCGTCGTGATTTTGGGTTCATCGAGGGCAGTCTGCTCGCCTACCGCAACATTGTGTGGCTGGCACCTCTTTTCAAGGACCACCCCTCGCTCGATCCGGCCTTTGGCGCGACGCGAAGCGGGCTCAATACCACCGAGATCGAACGGTTCACTCGCCAGCGCTGGGAAGTGCCGACAGATCCTGACGAGCGGACATGGGTTCTTTTCGCGAAGGGAGGCGACTTCTCGCGCTTCTATTCGGACTGGGATCTCGTCATCGACTGGAAGGCTGACGGCAAGGTGTACAAGGGCGTTGTCGCGGAGAAGTACGGCAGCGCGTCTCGGTTTGTGAAATCCGAGAGCGACTACTTCCGGCCTGGCGTGACATGGATGCAGACAACGAATCTCGGGATCAACGCGCGGCTGCTTCCTGGATTGGGCATCTTCGGCGTAGCGTCGCCCACGTTCTTCCCGAATGACGCCGCTCAGATGATGGTGTTCCTGGCCGTCATGAACAGCGCGCTCTTCGATGCGCTCGCGCATTGTGTGGCTACACGGAATTGGGGGGCTACCGCGATAGGGTCCATTCCGATCCCTCGCATGCCCGCGACTCTGCAGACCACACTTGGTGAAATGGCCGGGTCGATCCATGACCGCAAGGCTGACTGGGATGACGGCAATGAAACATCGGCTCGGTTCAACGTCCCGTGGATTCTTCGGAAGGCTCTAGTCGCTGACGGCGATGCCTTGGGTGCTCGGCTGGACGCCTTGTCCAGGCGCGAGCAGGCTGACGAGAATGTCATTCAAGAAGTGTACGCGCGCCTGAACGACGCGGTGTTCTCGCTGTACGGTATTCCCGATCAGACGCGGATGCGGATCGAGGAGGGACTCGGCGAGCGGCCACCGGAACTGCTGTGGCCACAGCAAGTTGGCAAGTCCCCAGAGCAGAAGAAGATGGAGCACGTCTGGCGCCTGCTCTCCTACGCGGTCAAGCGCGTCCTGGAAGCCGACGACGATGGCATCGTCTCCTTCAACGCGGTGAACGGCGAGCCACGGCTCGTCGAGCGGGTGCGCCTGGAGCTGGCCGCGTTGTTCCCCGGCCGCGATGCCAACCAGGTCGAGGTGGAGATAGTCAACGAGCTGAAGCGGACGGTGAAGGGCTATCGCAAGTGCGCGAGCCTCGACGAGTGGCTCGACAAC
>JAZDLZ010000187.1:0-3355 GCA_043801535.1 Pseudomonadota bacterium | reverse complement strand
GCTGCGGCTGCGGGGGTGGCTGGGCAGGCGATTGTGGACCGGAGACCGGGCTCGTCGAGCGGGCAATCGATGGCGACACGCTCGAGCTCAGCGGCGGAGAACGAGTGCGCTATCTCCTGGTGGACGCTCCCGAAATCCATGGCAGGTTCGCCGAGTGCTTTGGTGCCGAGGCGCTGCGCTACAATTCCGATCTCGTCGCGGGAAGAACTGTCCAGCTGAGCTACGATCGCACCTGCCGCGATCGTTTTGACCGTCTGCTCGCCTATGTGGCTGTCGACGGTGCGGAGGTGAATCGGCTGCTCGTGGAGCGAGGCTACGCCTGCTTCAGGGAAAGCTCGACGGAGGATAACGAGCACGAGGCTCGCTATGCTGCTGCCCAGGCCAGAGCCAAGGCCGAAGGGCGAGGGATGTGGGCTGCCTGCGAGGAGAATCCGTGCCGCTAGCGGCGACGCGGCGGAGCGCGCTATCTGTCGCCGTTGCCACGTCCTGGCTGTGGCTCGCGCTGGGTACGCTCATCGGCAGCGAAGCACGGGCAATGCCGATCGGCGAGCAGCTTGTCGCAGTATCGTCTGCCGACGAGTTGCATGCGTTGTTCGATAGCGGGCAAATCGACGTCGAGACGTTCGACGCGCTCAATGCCCTGTTTGGTAGAGGGCCGGTCGATCTCAATACCGCCACCGGTGAGGAGCTCTACCGGCTGCCCTACCTCACTGTCGAGGATGTCGAGGCGATTCTGCGATATCGCCGCCGGGTCGGATCCATCGGCCGGATCGAAGAGCTGGTTACTGCGGGCATCGTGAGCAGAGAGTTGCTCGAAGCATTCGCGCCGTTCGTGGTGGTCGTCGATGCAACCAGGCGAAGGCAGCCAGAGTCGTCGCGCCAGCGGCGACGCGGACGGGGTACGAGCTTTGTGCGTTATCCAGTGATCTGGGCGGGCGACCGTACGGTTCCTCCCATGGCACTGCTGGGACAGGTTAGCGCCGCCGAGGGAGTTGTCGTTGGTTTTGGTGGAACGATGACTCGCCATCGCCCCGGTAGCGTCGTCTGGGATCCCGATCGTCGTGCCCTGGTCGTGCCGCGACCTGGGCTGTCCTGGGCTCTGCCGAAGCTCTTCGTTCGGGTCGACTATCGGCGCTTGGTTCTCCTTCTCGGGACCTATCGGATTGGATTTGGCCAGCGACTGGTCTTCGACACGACGACCGAGCTCGAGCCTGGCGGTCCGACCGGCGACGGAGAGTTGTCGTTTCCTACCGGAGTGGTGCGCGTCTGCGAAGGCATGGGAGGTCAGCCAGATCGCCAGTGCAGCACGGGCTCGCCGGCTGCGACTGCGGGCGACTTTCGCTGGACGGACGGATTGCGCGGCATGGCCGCGAGCATTCGGCGTATCGACTTCGGCCGTGGTTGGATCGAGGCCCACTCCTTCGTCTCGTTGCGCAGCAAACCGGTGCACGAGTCGGAGGTTTTCGACCGGATGGCCTGCCCTGAATCAGCGCAGGCGGTTGGCACGCGCTGTCCAGGTCCCAGCATTGCCACGGAGTCAACGGTGTCGTCGCCGGTAGTGAGTGGCGCGACTGCCGACCTTCTGCCCGACGTCTACGAGGAGCTCGTCGCGGGCGGCAATGCCAGGATTCATCTCGGCCGCGCACGCCTGGGGCTCACCGCGTTCGGCGCCCGCGTCGAGTGGCTTGCCGGAGCCATGCTCGACTTCCGGGAATCGGCGCGCCTGCCTGCTGGAGGTCCCTTCGGTGCTGCTGGATTCGAGGCTGCCTGGCTCGGTGGCGCGACGCGCGTCGATTTCGAGGCAGCGTACTGCCTTGCCGGTCTTTCGCGGGCAACGGCCGAGGCGGGACGACGACATGGTGGAGGGGCGGCGATCGTCCGAGGACAGATCGCCAAGGGAAGGAGCCATTCCGAGGCGATACTGCGTTTCTATGGCAAGAGCTACGACAATCCCTTCGCGCGGCCTGTTGCCGAGCCCGACCGGACGGGTGGGCTGACAGCGAGAGACGAGGCGGGAGGCAGCATTCGCTACCGGCTGCGGCATGACAACGCTCTCGGGCTGGGGTTCTTTGCCGATGTCTGGACGAATCCGTCGACTCGACGCCGGTCGGTACGTGCTGAAGGACACGCAGCCTGGAATGTCCTGCGGCGGCTGAAGCTCGAAGCTGCCTTTGGCGGCAGAGTTAGCTCGATACTGCCGGTGGACGAGTCCTCGGAGCTGGCAGAGGCGCAGCGGCAAGCCAAGGCCTACGGGCAGGTACGGCGCGAAGGCTGGTCGCGTTGCTATAGCGACAACGTCGAGTTGCGCGGAGGCGCGCGCTGGTCTTTCGCAGCAGGGAGGGGACGCCTCGGTGCGGTTTTGGAGCGCGGGTGGCAACGTGACGGCTGTACCTCGGAGCGGAGGAGCTCGCGGTCCAGAATCATCCTGGCTGGCGGAACGAAGCCACTCGCGTCGCTCTACGTCGAGGCCGGATTGTGGAGCAGTCCAGGTAGCGATGCTGGCGGTGGGGCGCCGGGTCTTCGCGGCATGATCGATCTGGCGTATCGCCCAGGCCAGCATCGAGTGCATTTCCGGTGGCAGGGCAAATGGCTTTTTGCGCCTGGCGGGCCTGCTGGACTGGGGTCGTCACGGGAAGAAGAACACCTCTTTCGCCTCGAGCTGGAGGGGAGGTTTTGATCGAGTATCGAGATGGCTACTGCGGATAGATGACTTTTACGTCGAGACCGCCCGGGTACATGTACGAGGTATACGATCCCATGCCGTAGACAAGGATGCCGAACTTCGTCGAGCCTTTGAGGGTATGGCTTCCACTGATGGGGAGCTTGGCAATCTGATAGTCGGTGACTTGGTTTCCGTCTTTTCCGATGGCAGTGAATTGCGGCGTTATTCTGTTCCCGTCGAGGGTGAGGGTAATATCGGGTGGAGCAATGATGCTCACGTAGCTCTCCTCGTAGGTTTCCGGAGCCAGGAAGGAGTACTCGGTTCGGTACTGTTCGACTGGAACGATCAAGCTCATTGCCGGGTCACCCGGGGTATCCGGGTTGGGCGGAGAACACCATGGCGGAATCAGGCAGTACTTCATGCCGACCATGAACTCGGTCACCAGCACGGGATTGGTGGCCGTGACTTCGGCATCGCCGAGCTTGAAATCGAACCACTCGCCGGCACTCAAGGTTCTAGGTTGCCAGTCCTTGCCAGGAGGCGGTCGGACATCGACGACGGTGTTGTCGGCGTGCGCCAGCACTCGCCACACGTTTGGCCAGTTCGCGTCGGCGGAGGCGCGAGCACCAACGTACCGGGTTCCCCAAGCGTGGACTGGAATCATCTGCTCTTCGAGATGGTCGCACGCCTGGG
>JAZDLZ010000178.1:0-9479 GCA_043801535.1 Pseudomonadota bacterium | reverse complement strand
GAGGTGACCAACCTCTACGACGCGGCGTCCTCCGCACGCCGTCCCGTCGTCACCCACGCACTTTCACACGCAGCAGGATCTGTACGACCTGCTTCGCCTCGAGCGTTACCGCGCCAAGTAGCGTAGGTCATGCCGGGCCCGAGCCGCCGCCAGCGACGGGAGGCCGCAGCATCCGCTGCGCCAATCTGGTAAAGTCGGGCTAGACTCACCACCAGGACAAGCATGGTCAGTGCCAGGATTACCATCCCGGTAGTGTCGGTCTGGCGATCCTCGCCACGTTCGATGGCTCTTCCCGCTCCGACCGCGCAACCCCAGCCTCCCGCTGACTCCTCGTCGATTATCTCGAGGAGATCAGTGCCAACCGCCGATGTCGAGTCTCCGTTCACGAGGAAGACTGTCCTCGGACCCAGCTTGGCGGTGGCAGCCACGGTGAACGTCAGATGGATCGCGTTCGTCGCTACCTCGACTATCGAGTCGATTTTCAGATCGGGATCGTTGAACGTCAGGGAAAAACGGGGGCCTTCGCGGAAGCCGGAGCCGACGATACGAACCGGGGCGTCCGTGGTGCCACGCACGATAGCGGCTGGCTCGATCGCCGTGATGACCGCAGGAGCGCTCACCTCCGCGATCGTGCATCGATAGCTCGATGTCGAGACCGGGACTTGGTCGACGTCGTACCCCGTGGCGCCAAGGTTTCCAATGACCAGCAGGAGGTTGGCCGCACCTTCGGTCATGAGGATGGTGGGACGTGCGTTGGTGGCTGCCGGATCGATGGCGATGGATCTGGTCTCTGCGCCACCGAACAGCACTGCTCTGAGCCCCCAACGCGTGACCGGATCACCGTCGAACTGTATGGAAAGCTGGATATCCCTACCGGAAGGAAGCGCCACGAGGAGGTGGTTGGCTCCCAAGGGAGCCGGGGCCTTATCGCTGTTGGGTTCGTGGTCGATGGGCAACTCCGAGAAGCGATAGTCACCAGCCAAAGAGAGCTCTCCGCCGGTCAGGTCTCCTGGCCAGGATACGTGGGAGCCATCATTGCGCGTGCCCACGAAGAAGCGGGATTCGGAGAAGTCCATGAAGAGCGTATCGATGTCCGTGCGAATACCCATGCGTGCCAGGACTTCGACGGCCGCATCCAGGTAGTCGGGCTCGTTGTACTTCAGGTAGTCCACTGGCATCCCGGCCGTCCTCGATGCCTCTTGCATCGAGGCTTCCCACACTTGCCTGAGAAGCACGGGACCACTGGTATCCGTAATGCCAGCCAGGTACATGGCGAAGAGCGAGCCTCCGTAGGGGTAGCACCTCTCGTCCAGGTTGCCTGACTCGACGGCAAACCAGCCGAGACTCTTCCACGGAAGGCGCTGAAAGGACGGGACAACAGCGGCCGTTACGGGCCAGCTATCCGGGAACACCTGGGACATGATGTAGGTCGCGGTCATTTCCCAGAATGGATAGCTCTCATAGCAATCCATCGCTGCCTGCATGGCATGGTTCATCTCGTGGGCCACGACCCACGGCATGGATTCGTCAGTAACCCCCTTGCAGATATTGATGAAGCAGAAGCAGTCAGACCAGGGGTTGTCCCCGTTCTCCGAGAATGGAATGGTGTAGGCATCGGCGTTGTCATCGTCACCGTCGGCCAGCACTAGATCGAACCAGCCAGCGCTCGGCAAGACCAGTGGCTGATAGAAACCATATTCCTCGTGCTCCGACCGCCAGGCGGTCTCTGCCAAGGAAAGGACTACCCGCGCCCTGTCCTCTTCGTTGACGCCGTAGTACCCCACGCGGAGCGGCAGCTCGGTGGAGGTCAGGTAGTAGTCGGTGGTCGGAGGCTGAAATAGCTCCATGAGCTCGCCGTCGAGCTCTCCATTCTCCCAGGCCCACCGGAAGGCCTCCATCGCGATACGCGTGCCATCGCCGAGCTCCATGGACCGCGGCAGCGAGCCACGAAGCTCAACCGGCAGGAGAGCTTGGTTGCGGACTGCGGCTAGCCGATAGATGTGACGGGTTCGGGCATCGATCTCCCCTCGTTCGAACCAATGATCGATTCTGCCCAGTACGTCGTTATCAGCGCTCTCGATGGCAATGTCACCCTTGACGACATGGACGCCAGTCTCCAGCTCGTGGTAGACGGACTCGTGGACTTCCTCGAAAGCAATGCCCGGTTGCCGGACATCCTCGTCGTCCGGCACCTCGTCGCCGGTACAACCAGCCAAGGACGCCACCAAGAGAACGGATTGCAGGCCGCCAGTCAGTCGAGTCGTCTTCATGGTCTTTTGCTCCTGGCCAGGATCGCTACACGGAGCCAAGCAATCGGCGACCGTGAACGACTGCCGTCTCTGGCGATGAATGCGTGGATGTCCCGCAAATCGTCGCGGGCACGGCTTGCCCAGGCTACTGTTGCCACTCGGCTGCCTGCTTGCGGACTTCATCTGCCGCGATGACCCGTCCAGCGGCGACATCTTCCTCTGCGGCAGCGAGCTTTTCGCGGAGATAGAGCTGATAGATGAGGTCTTCGAGGTCTACCTGATCTGGCTGGTGTTGCACCAGATCCAGCACATCGTCCTTGGGCAGGGTCACACCCTTCATAGATCGAAAGGTAGCAGCAGGAAACAGCGAAACCAAGACCGGCTTCATTGTCTTCGATACTGCCGCGGCATTCGCGGCAACAAGCGGCTTGGCATGATTCTTCCGGATGCACGAGGCGCAGGTGATGCACGATCGGGGGCCGTCAGAGTCGCCCTGCGCTGGATCGTCTACCACCAACCCACCACCAGCCGTCAGTGAAGTGATAGCGTGAGCGCGCATGCTCACGCCAGTCCCCGCCCCGGGTCAACTTGTCGATGTCAGGCAGCGCCGCTTCATTGTGACATCGGAGCATCGACTCCGGCGTTCCACGAGAGCGCGGGCGTGCTCTGCCATAGCGGGAGCGAAGCGGTTGCCAAGAAAAGCCAGAGCCTATTCACTGCAGGGTCTGGTAGCGACGCATCTCCTCGGCCATGGAGCGCAGTCGAGCCAGAACCCTTGCGTTCACGGTGCCAGGAGGATACTCGCCGTCGGGCTGTCGTTCTCCGGCTGGGACGCCGCAGAGGATCTCCATTCCCTCGTCGACCGTGGAGATAGCCCACACGTGAAACAGTCCGCGGCGCACTGCCTCGACGACGTCCGACCTGAGCATGAGATGGTCGGTGTTCCTCCGCGGAATCAACACTCCTTGGGTGCCATCGAGCTCGCGAGCCTGGCAGATCTCGAAGAACCCCTCGATTTTTTGATTGATGCCGCCGATTGGCTGGATGTCGCCGTGCTGGCTGACCGATCCCGTTACTGCAATGCCCTGCGACAGAGGTAGCTCGGCGAGGCAGCTCAGGATCGCATACATCTCGGTCGAAGAAGCAGAGTCACCGTCGACCGGGCCGTAGCTCTGCTCGATACAGATGCTTGCGTCCAAGGCGAGCGGAACCTTGCTGCCAAAACGGTTGCGCAGAAAGCCAGTGAGCACGTAGACGCCCTTGTCGTGGCTTTCGCCGGAGAGACCGCACTCCCGTTCGATGTTGATGATTCCTTCGCGGCCAACGCCAACCGAGGCGGTGATGCGACAAGGTTTGCCGAACGAGTAGTCGCCGAGATCGAAAACCGTGAGACCGTTTATCTGTCCAGTTCGGCGGCCAGAGGTCGCGACCAGGATCACTCCTCTTTCGATGCTCTCGCGGTATTTTTCCTCGACGAGATTGATTCGTCGATAGCGTTCTCCCAGAGCGCGTTCGACGTCTTGCTCGGCTACCTGGCGCCGTCTCGCGGCCCGGGCCCAGTAGCTCGATTCACGAAGCAAGTCGGCGGTCAGGCGAAAACGAGTGGAGAGCTTGTCGCGGTTTTCGGCATCGCGGATGCTCTCTTCGACGAGTAGCGCCAGGGCTTTGTGGGTCGGAGCCAGCAGTTTCTCCTCTCGCGTCACTCGACTCACGAAGGCGAGGTACTTCTCGAGGTTGGTGCGACTGAACACCATGTCGACGTCGAACTCGGCCTTGACCTTGAACGTCTTTTTGAAATCGTCCTCTTCCAGGTAGAGTGTGCGGTAGACGTCGTCGTCGCCAAGCAAGACGACCTTGACGTCGATCGGGATGGGATCCGGCTTGAGCGCCGACGGCGGCATTCCACCTGCACCGTCGGGTGTTCGCACGTCGAGCAAGGAGGTCGAGAGACTGCGCTTGAGCGCCATCCACACGCCTGGTTCGACGAGCGCGTCCTCGCTGTTGGCTACGAGAAAGCCACCGTCGGCGCGCAGCAGCGACCCCGCTCTGATGTTCATGAAGGCGGCTTCGGGGTTGCCGGATTCTTCTCCCCCTCGTTCGATGGTGCCGAACAGCCGTACCAACGTAGGGTTCCGCTCGAAGACCACTGGACAGTCTTTGCGGCGGGCGTTGCACAGGACGACGTTGACCTGGAACGGCGCGAGCACGTCTCCGCCACCACCGGACAGAGCACTGGGATCGACTGGCGGTGCAGTAGCCGAGGGCTGCTCGGGATCTTCTCTGACCAGGGCCGAAATGCGCTCGGTCAGCGCGCAGCCGACCTCGTCGAGATAGTTGAGAACGTCGGTACTATCGAACTGCTCTTTGAGCTCCTCTACTAGCCCGTCGATTACTGCGGTGCCAATCTGCCTGTCGAGTTGATCGAGCACCGAGCCGAGCTGGCGAGCGAGCAGTCGCGCCCGCCGGTAGACCTGCTCGCATTCGAGGCGAAGCTCGTTGCGGGTGCTATCGATCTGCCGGCGTCGCCTTTCGGCGAGCTTGCCCTTGGCCATGCGCTCCTCGAGAGCGGCAGTGGTCTGCGGTTTGCCATCGACGAGAGGCAAGACGTCGATTTCTTCGCTCTGGCTGTTTTCCGGGCACACCAGGGCAAAACCGGCTTCACGTACCCGCCGTTGGAAGCCGGCCAAGAGCTCGTCCTCGCGTTTGTGGTACTCGGCGCGCAGTCGGTCACGCTGCTTCTGGCACGCTTCGAGGCTGAGAGCCTGGGGAAGCTTGGAGCGCAAGCCAAAGACCAGCTTTTCCATCCCTTTCTTCAGTCGGAGGGCGTCGCCAGGCGGCAGGACGAGAAGGCGAGGCCGATCTGGCTCCTGGAAATTGAAAACGTAGGCGAAGTCCCGCAGCGGGCGCCGAGGTTCCTTGAAGCTCGCGAGAATGTGGCGAGCGGTGGTCATGCGGCCGCTGCCACTTGGTCCGGCCAGGAAGACGTTGTATCCGGGCCCTTCGAGCTTCAGGCCGAGCTCGAGTGCTTGGATGGCTCGATCCTGGCCAATGATGTGGGTTCGATGGCGGGCGCACGCCCGTGGTCCGGGCAAGGCGTCGGGATCGACGCGACGACGCAGCTCATTGCTGCCAAGGCGGCTCGCGTTGGCTGGTTTCTCATCGTTGAGACTTCCCTGTGTCAATCTCGATCTTGGGCGCATTCTCCGGTCGGAGTAGGTTGCCCTTCCCAGGCAATGGGGTCAAGAACCGCATTGGTGCGATTCAATGAAAGCGAACAAACGAATGAAAAACGAGCGGGGAATGTGGTATTAGCGGTCCTATGCGCAAGTCTGTCATTGGTGTGATCGGGGGAAGCGGTCTCTACGAGATCCAGGGATTGGGCAGGATCGAGCGGCAGAGACTGGCGACGCCTTTCGGCGATCCGTCGGATGAGTACGTCGTCGGGGAGCTCGAGAATGCCGTTCTCGTATTCCTGCCTCGGCATGGCCGTGGCCACCGTCTCCTGCCGCACGAGATCAACTTCAGGGCGAACATCCACGGGATGAAGCAGCTAGGAGTCGAGTGGATCATCTCCGTGTCGGCGGTCGGCTCGATGCGCGAGGATCTGCGTCCGGGCGACTTGGTAGTCGTAGATCAGTTCATCGATCGCACGAAGGGACGGGTCTCCTCTTTCTTTGGTGGCGGGGCAGCCGGCCACATTCAGTTCGCCGATCCAGTTTGTCCGGATCTCGCTGCAGTCCTCGGCAAGATTGCGAGGCAGGTAACGGAGCAAGACGGTGGCGGGGCCCGCGTTCATCAGGGGGGTACCTACGTGGTGATTGAGGGCCCGCAGTTCTCGACTCGGGCGGAGTCGCGCATGTACCGCTCGTGGGGCGTGGACGTCATTGGCATGACCAATCTTCCCGAGGCCAAGCTGGCTCGAGAAGCAGAGATCTGCTATGCGACAGTCGCTCTTGTCACTGACTACGACTGCTGGCACGAGAGCGAGGGCGAGGTGAGCGTGGAGAAGGTTTTGGCGGTGTTGTCGCGCAGCAATCGTCTGGCTCGCGGAATCATCCACGGGGCAGCGCTGGCGATTGCCGGCCCACGACGCTGCCGTTGTGCCGAGGCGGCCAGGAATGCTCTGATTACCGATCCCGCTGTCGTCGACCCCGAAACCCGCCAGCGACTGGCGTTGATAGTAGGAAACCACCAATGAAAGCCACAGCTACAGCTACATCTACTGCTGCTGCGACAACGACTTCGACCCGGCCACCGACACCAGTACCGGCGCAGGCAGTGGGCTCGCCGTCGCTGGTGATCGTGGGCTCGGTTGCCCTGGACACCGTTGACGGTCCATCGGGTAACCATCCCGGTCTTCTCGGCGGATCAGCCTCCTACGGCACGATGGCGGCCTCGTTTCTGCTTTCGCGCGGGGTCGAGCTCGTGGCCGTGGTTGGAGACGACTTCCCCCGCGAGCACGTCGATTTGCTCGAGTCGCACGGTATCGGCCTGACGGGGCTAGAACAGGTGAGCGGGAGAACGTTTCGCTGGGCGGGACGCTACAGCGACGATCTGAATCACCGCACGACGCTGGAGACAGAGCTCGGCGTCTTCGCCGGATTTCGGCCGCGTATCGCTGACCACGCTCGTGACGCCCAGTTTCTCTTCCTCGGCAATATCGATCCAGAGCTGCAGCTCGAGGTCCTCGCACAGCTGCGTTGTCCTCGGCTCGTCGCCTGCGACACGATGAACTTTTGGATCTCGGGCAAGCCGCGCGAGCTGGGACAAGTGCTGGCGAAGGTGCACGTTCTCCTCGTCAACGACGAAGAGGCACGCCAACTGTCTGGCATATCCAGCCTGGTCAAGGCTGCTGCCGAGATCCGCAGGATGGGCCCTCGCTGCGTCATCGTCAAGCGTGGAGACGCAGGGGCGCTCATGTTCCACGAGGGTGAAACCTTTGTCGCACCAGCCTACCCGGTGGACGGCGTGCGCGATCCCACCGGCGCTGGCGATACGTTCGCTGGTGCGTTCATGGGGTATTTGGCGAGACTCGGCGACACCTCGCCGGCGAGCATCAGGAGGGCGATGGTCTGCGGCAGCGTGCTCGCGTCGTTCTGCGTCGAGGATTTTTCCCTCGACCGAATGCATCGGCTAACGGCTGAGGAGTTTGGGGCTCGGCTCGATTCTTTCTATGCCCTCACCCATTGCGAACGCATTAGACTGGGCTAACCAAATGACGCAGCCAAGCAGTCAGGATCAACCCGCTGGGAAAGCGCCAGAGGACTACGCTGAAGACGCACGGACGCTCGATGCCTATGCTTTCCGCGAGCGGCACGGCAACGGTTTCTTCATTTACGACGGGAGTCGACCTTTGCGGCTTCCTGGCGACGCCAAGAAGATGCTGCTCAAGTCCGAGCAGCAGGTGACCATGGATTTCCGGGCGCCGATGCGGGCGCGCGGTAGCCACGTCGTGATTCCGGTGCGCAAAAGTGATCGTTCGCCCGTCGGTGGATTCATCTCGGTTGGACGAACCAGGAACAACGATGTTGTTCTCGCCGACGAATCGGTATCTCGGTTCCATGCTCTCATCGTCTCGGGGGACGATGGCCAGTTTTCGGTCAGCGATGCCGGCTCCACCAATGGTACCTACGTCGACGACAAGGAGATCCCGAGCGCCAGGGAGTCGGCGAAACGGGAGCTCTTGCGCTCGGGCGCCAAGGTTCGGTTCGGCCACGTCGATTTGTTGTTCTTGGATGCCGCCGGGCTGCGTGAGCTGGCGAAGCGGCAGGCTGCGCGCTAGAGCACCTCTTTGGCGATGTCTAGCTGTCCGCCATAGGCGGCAATGCGTGCAGCCAGGCGGGAAAAGGCGAGGATCTGGCGTAGCAGGAAGAGCAAGAGTGCGCCGCCGGTGCCGGCGAGCTCGTGGCCGGCGGTGATGCCCAGATAGGCCAAGGTGAGCCCGCCCCAAGACAGCAAGTACAGGGCATAGTGGAGTAGTGGTAGGGGCCGGCTGAGAACCATGCCAAACGATCTGATCAACGCCCTGGTCGCACCCAATTGCTCCTGTCTGGTCAGGGCTATCCTGGCGTAGTCGACTGCGGTTCCCGCAACGAACAGCACCACGGCGCCCAATAGGAGGTTGGCGAGCGTGCGCAACGCGCTGGTCACGTCGACAGCATAGACAAACATGTCCGTGCTCACCGCCAACCCGACCAAGAGCAAGACCACTCCGACGGTGTACGGAACGAGAGAGAGCAGGCTCAGCTTGGCAAAGGCGAAGAAGCGTTCGGTGCTGCGGCCGAATTCTCTGCCAACCAGGACTCCGAGGAGACCTGCGGTAAGGAACAGGCTTACAACGAAATAGGTCAGGGCAATGACCAACGCAATGACAACGAGAGCGTCGACCAAGACAGGTGTGCTCCGCAGTGTTGTCACGAGGGCAGCGAGGTCGCCGCCGACGGCGCGGTCGAATAGAGGGTGGGAGGAGAATCGGGAACCAAAGAGCAACGCGCCGGCCAACACGAACAGGGAGGCAAAGAACAGCTCGACGAGATACAACGCGAGCAACAGCCGCCAATGAGCTCCGAGCACGCGCATGCCAGCCCTGGAGGCTGCCCGTATGCCATTCCTTCTACCATTCGATTGCGATAGTGTCGTCATGGTCTTGTTTCCGCGTTCAGATTCCCAGCATTTGCAGGATGGTCTGCTCCCAGAAGCCAAGACGGGCTGCGGCCCGCAAGCTGGCTTTCCACGACGGACGCTCGCGTCGCCAGTTGTCGACTCGGTTCGCTTCGTAGGACAGATGCTCGCTGGGATCGACGTTGACCTCGACGAGAGGCGCCGAGCTTGTCAGCTCGAACCGACGGACGTGACCGTGGCCGTCCCACGTCTCTCGTTGGCGCGAGCCATCGGCAAATGCGAAGTCGACTTCGGTGCGGGCAGCAACGTCACCAATGTTGGCGATCAGGACTTCGGTATTGAGCTTCCCCGTATCGTTTGGTGTCCCGTTGCCTTGGGCAGAGACACTCGGACTGGCGGTTGGTGTAGGGGAAGGCTTGACCCTGGTGTCGCGGATCTGATAGTTGATTCTCGCGTTTTTCTCGACTATTGCTCGCAGCAGGGAGCTCGTGTCTGAACCGAGCTCTTGTTCAAGGGAGGAAAGGAGGTCCTCGGTCGTGGGGTGGCGAAACGCGAACTTGCGAACGTAGGCTTGCAGCGCGTCGAGGAATCGATCCTGTCCAACGGAGT
>JAZDLZ010000174.1:0-6229 GCA_043801535.1 Pseudomonadota bacterium | reverse complement strand
CGCGGTGGGATCTGGCCGTCGCCTTCGCCGGGGCCGGGGCCGGGGCCGGGGCAAATCCTGATCGCGCTGACCGTATTTGGGCGGTCGGCAGTGGAATCGGTGCCTATGCTGCCTTGCCAGTAGAGCTCCCATTCCTGCCAGCCATTTCCTACGGTCTGGCTCTGGAAAGACCAACACTGCCCGACGACACCCTGCTCGCCACCATCGACGGACCGACCATGCTCGCTGCCGCCCTTGCCTTTGGAGGGCCATCGCTGGCCGTCGGATTCGTCTGGAAACACTACTGGGAAGGCGGAGTCCTGGCCGGCCTCGACACCTTCGATGCCGGTTTGTCCCTGCGCATGGGATCTTGTCTGGCGATCGGCGCCGTCATCAAGGACGTGAGCTCACCGCCGGTGGACGGTGTTCCGGTAGAGCGACGCTACGTCGCCGAAATGGCTCTTCGTCCGACTGGCGACGACCGGCTCGAGGCCGCGCTGGCAGCTCGACTCGGCGAGCGCCGGCTCGATCTGGGCGCGCGCTTTCGTCTATCGCTGCGACTGGCCCGTGGCATCTACTTGCGCGCTGAGGCTGCTGCCATCCCGATCGCCGAGCTCCTCGAGGAGATCGGGACAGCCGGACAGCCGTCGCGCGAGCGACACGTCTTTCGCGGCTCGGTCGGGCTCGAGGTCGGGCTCGGCAGATTGGCTGCCGCCGCGCATGCAATCGCCGGATCGGCGCCTGGTACGAACGGTGACGGCGGCACCAGCGCTTTGGGCGGCAGCGCAGTGTTGCGCTGGTCGGCAAGACCGTATCCCTCTCTCGTTCCTTCGAGGGGCATCTTGGTGAGAATGAAGCTCGAAGGCGAAGCGACGGAACGCGAGCTTGCCGAGACGCTCGAGCAGCTCGGCCGCGTCGAGCGGATGGAAAACGTAGAGGGAGTAGTGCTGGTGATTGGCAACTTCAAGGGCGGCATGGCAACCGTTCAGGAGCTACGAGGTGCGATCGGCCGGCTGCGGCAGAGACAGAAGAGAGTGTTTGCATTCCTCACCTCGGCGGCAAACCTCGACTACTACGTGGCGGCGGCGGCGGATCGCGTCTATCTCGATCCTGCGGGATGGCTGCGACTGGTGGGTGTCTCGATGACCACGGTTTTCTACAAGGACCTTTTCGACAAAGTCGGAGTCAACGCCCAATTCGAGAAGTACGATGCCTACAAGAGCGCTCCCGAAGCATTCACCCGCCGTTCTCCCTCCGAGGAGGCGAGCGAGATGCGCAACTGGATCCTCGATGGCGTCGCCACCACATTAGCCGAAGACCTGGCGCGCGACAGACACCTCAGTCCGGCCGAGGTGCAACGGATCATCGAGCAGGGACCTTTCACCGCCACCCAAGCGCTCGAGGCCGGTCTGATAGATGCGCTGGCCGAACCGCTCGAGGTCGACAAGCTCCTCGAACGCGAGCTCGGCAGGCTCTACCCGGTCGTCGCGGCATCCGCGCTCGACGACGAGTTGCCGCCGACATGGAGCGTTCCCCAGATCGCCATCGTCAACGTGGAAGGCGACATCGTCGATGGTAGATCGATCACCGTCCCGTTTCTCGACCGCCGCATGGTAGGCGGCGATACGATCGCTCTCGCTCTCGCCGGTGCCACGGACGACGAGAGAGTTCGAGCCATCGTCTTGCGCGTCAACTCTGGCGGCGGCAGCGCCCTGGCCTCGGAAGTAATCGCCCGGGCAGTGGCCGAAGCCAAGAAACGCAAACCGGTAGTGGTATCGCTGGGCGATGTTGCCGCATCGGGCGGATACTTCGCCGCTGCCAACGGCGACATCATCCTCGCCGAGCCGTCGACTATCACTGGCTCGATCGGAATCTTCACTGGCAAGTTCGATCTATCGTTTCTTCTTGGCCGCGTCGGCGTGACCTGGGACACTGGACGGCGCGGCGAGCACGCCGACATGGAGAGCAGCTTGCGGCCGTACACCGTCGAGGAACGCAGCCGAATCCGCGAGAATCTCCGCTATTACTACGATCGCTTCACCGGAACGGTTGCCCACGGCAGGAATCTCACCGCCGAACAGGTCGAGACAATCGCCGGAGGCAGGGTCTGGACCGGCCGACAAGCGCTAGACCATCGACTGGTCGACCGACTTGGCGGTCTCGGCGACGCGATCGCCGAAGCCAAGCGGCGTGCAGGTCTGGCCGAAGGCGAACAGGTGGCGCTGCCAGTGCTGCCAACCGAGACTGCTTCGCTGCTCGGCCGCATCCTCGGAACCCGGGAGTCGAGAGTGCAGGAGTATCGGCAGATCCACAGCAGATCGGTGATCGAGCTGATTCCACCCGATGCCGCCGAGCTGCTGCTCCGCGCGCTTCCCGCCTCCCTGATCGTCGCACCTGGCACCCCCCAGGCAAGAATCCCCTTCGAGATCGTGATCCGTTGAGTCGAACACCGGAGGTCAGGAGGTCAGCAACACATGGCAAAAGAGAAGGAACCCGGAATGGACATCGAGGAGGCCAAAGCTCGCCTGCGCCTCGAGGAGATTGAGCGGGAAGTTGCATCGTGCCCGGCCTGCACAGCTATCCGCCAAGAGAGTCGAGACCCCACTGCCTACTGCGAGACGCACTTGCGGCGCGTCTACGGCTTGTAGGACTGCTACTGTTGTCCGTGAACGGGCCGAGCACAGCTTGGAGCTGGAGCTGGAGCTGGAGCACGGAACGCCTCGAGGCACGCCTGCATATCCGGAGGCAGCGGGCTCTGCACGGTCACCGTGCTGCCGGTCACGGGGTGAGGGAACACGATCTCCGCTGCATGGAGTGCCTGTCTGGTAATGCCGCCAGGGAAAACGGCGGCAGTCCTCGACTCGCCGGCCAGCTCCTGATTGCAGAAGCGGATGAACTCGTCGTCGTCCCGCCCGTATAGCTTGTCACCGAGAATCGGGTAGCCGGTCGCAGCCAGGTGGACGCGGATCTGGTGCTGGCGACCAGTCTCGGGACGACATGCCACCAGCGAGAACCCGGCAGGCAGGCGCTCGATCACCCGCACCCGGGTGAGCGCCGGCATTGCGCCCTCCGTGCCCGGTGAGGCGATTTCCATGCGATTGCCAAGGCGAGAGGCCGACTGATCGACCAGCTTCAGAGGCTGGTCGATGGTGTGCCACCCCTCGATAGGCCAATCCGGCATTCCGTGCACCAGGGCAACATAGGTCTTCTCGACCAGACGGTGCTCGAATGCGCCCTTCAAGCGCGAGGCCGCGGCCTTGCCGCGAGCGACGAGAAGACAGCCGGAAGTCTCCTTGTCCAGTCGGTGAGCAATCTGCAAACCCTGCGCGGGAAAGCGCTCGGCCAGGAGCCTGGTGAGGGTGTTGAAGTAGTAGCGCGCAGTGGCGTGCATTGGCAGCCCAGCGGGCTTGTCGATGACCAGAAAAGCAGCATCCTCGTGCAGGACGCCGAAGGTGCGAGGGCACGGCGGCTCCGGTCTGGCCGGGCGGCGAATGACTAGCGTCTGCCCTGCCCGCACTGGCGAGCTCGGCTTCATGCATCTGCCATTCTCGCACTCGAGCTGCGTCGCAATGATCTTCTTGATCTTGGCCCGCGACAGCCGGTGAATCTTTGCCATGAGATAGTGGTCGAGGCGGTAGCGGTGATACTCCTCTTCGACCACGAAGCGGACCTCGATGATCTTTGGCCGCCCCTGCTCGTCCAGGTGGACAGGCTGCTCTGCCGGCGGCGATGGCGATGGCGATGGCGGCGGCTGAGGGATCCCCTCATTGTTCGACGCGTCACTCGACGTACTATTGGAAGGCATTGTCGCCGTGCTCACGAAGGTTATCTGACTCGTTGATGACTCTACCAGACGAGATATGGTGGAGGGGGGACTGGTCAAACTCGCTTTACACTCTCTCACTATTGGCAGCGATCTCCGTCTGGACTGCTGCGGCACCGTCCCGACGCGCACTGCAGGATGCCGGCATCGATCTGTGCCTTGTCGCACCGCTCGCCGGCGGCAATCCGGCCGGAAAGGCTCAGCGCGTACTCGCCTTTCCTGCTGTCGTCGTAGCCATCGACGATAAAGAAGTAGACGCCTGCGCCCACGTCGCTAAGCACGACTTGCGACTGGATGTTCGTCAGGGTGGCGTCGTCGCTGCACTTCGAGTCTGGCGCAGCACAGGCACCGTATCGAACGTAGAGAATCGTGTCGTACGCCGAGCCAAACGTATTCGCTTCGAGGGACGTGAGCATTCCTGGCACCACGAAGGAATGGGCAGCATCGGGACCGGTCGAGCCATCCTTGCCGCAGGACGGAGCGAAATCGTGAGTCGCCCCGTCCGTTGAGCCGCGGTACGACTGCCGATAGGTGACGTCGACGATCGGATCGCCATCGTGGCAATCGAGCTCGAGGTCGTCGCCAGCTCTCAAGCATCCCGGATCCTCGGGGTAATCGACCAGGTCGTCGTTGTCGTTGTCTATACTGTCGGCACACTGCGGCATCGTGGCCGGACCGCTCTCGTCGTCGTCAAGCGACAAGCATCCAGGGTCGAAGCTATCGATCCGCTCGTCGCCGTCGTTGTCGTTGCCGTCGTTGCACTGGGTGGCAACGCAAGCGTACGTTGCCGCGTTGCACCGTGCGCCGACGGAGCACACGAAATCGGCCGAGGCCGGATCGCAGGCGCCGCTGATGGGGATCTCGCCTCGCACGGAGAGCTCGTACCTGCCTTTGGTTCCCCGTCCGTCGACGAAGACGAAGTAGGTACCCGCGGACGGCGACTCCAGGGTCACCACGTCCGTAGGCTGCCCGTCGTGGCAGCCGATATTCGAGCCAGCTCCGCAGTCGTCTCGACGCACGTACAAGACACTGTTGAAATCCAGGCCGACAGCGGTGAGCTCCAATCTGTCGAGCGGCTGCACAATCGTCAGCCCGTGGACAGCCTCGGCAGCCCACTCGGTTGACTTGGCACAGCTCGAGTCGGCGCTGAAATGCGAGCTGCCCGACGTAACCCCGGCCACGCCGCCCTCCGGAATCGCCAAGATCGGAACGCCCGCGATGCACTCGTCTTCTTCCAGATTGCCGGCGGCGGACTTGCATCCCGGATCATCGGGATAGTCGGTGCTACCGTCTCCGTCATCGTCTTGGCCATTGCTACAGACCGGTAGAAGCGGCGGGTCTTTCTCGTCCATATCGCTTGGCGACAGGCATCCTGGATCCTTCGGATAGTCGATCTTGAGGTCTCGGTCGTTGTCGTTCTTGTCATTGCACGGCGTGGGCTCGCACTTCGACGTGGAAGCGGAACAGTAGTAGCCGGCGACACAGGGGAAGCGGGAGTCTGCGGGCGCGCAGGGCTCGTCCGCCAAGACCTCGCCCGACACCTCCAGCTCATAGCTCCCAAAAGCAGTGAGCTCAGCGCCGTCGACGAACACGAAGTACTCGCGCTGCCGCTCTGGTCGAAGAACCTCCACCGTCTTCTCCCCGGCGCCGGCGGTCGGTGATACGCAGTCGATCTCTCCACCCGAATCGCAGGGAGCAGCTCGTACGTACAGAGTGCTCGCAAACGAGGACTTGGCAAGCGTGAACCTGACCACTGAATAGCCACGGGTGGCCCGCCAGGAATGGATTCGCTCCTGTGCCTGGTCGCTGTTCTCTCCACAACTGCCCGCGTACTGCTCCGATCCGTCGGTGGTGTCGCCGGCATAGCCCGCATCGGAAAGCTCTACGACCTCCAGACCCGGAACACAATCGTCGAGCTCCCTGTCGTCGGCGGCAGCATTGCAGCCAGAATCGTCCGGATAGTCGGTCTTTCCGTCACCGTCGTTGTCCTCGCCGTCACCGCACTCGGGAACCGGATCTCCGATCGGAATGCCTTCGGTGTCGTCCAGTCTGGACTCGCACCCCGCATCCCCTGGGTAGTCGGTCTTTCCGTCGCCGTCGTTGTCCTCGCCGTCACCGCACAAGTGTGGCATACAGGCAAACGGCGCTGTCGCAGTTGGTCGCCGGCAAGTCAGGCCAGGCAGACACGGATCGGGCTCGCCTGGCGCCGGCTCGGTACACTCGTCACCCTCGGTCAGTCGCTTCTCGACCATCAGCTTGTAGTGTCCCAGCGAGCCAGGATTGAACGAATCCAGCACAACATAGTAGATACCCGGCGGAAGGAGAGGCAGCACCAGAGCTCCGGTGCGCTTGCTTCCCTCGTCGTCGACGCAGCCCAGCTCGGTGTTCGGGTTCTGGCACACGGTGCGCACGTACACCACGGTGTCG
>JAZDLZ010000119.1:0-4848 GCA_043801535.1 Pseudomonadota bacterium | reverse complement strand
TGCAGGTGCCGCCGCAGTTCACCAGCCCGGCCTGGCAAGACAACTCGCACACTCCTGCGCCGTTGCACACGTATCCGTCGGGACACACCGTGCCATCGTTCGCGCCCGCACAGTCGGCGCTGGCGCCGCAGCGAATCCGGTCGGTGTTGGGATCAATGCAGGTGCCGCCGCAGTCCACCAGCCCGGCCTGGCAAGACAACTCGCACACTCCTGCCCCGTTGCACACGTATCCGTCGGCACATGCCACTCCGGCATTGCTACCAGTGCAGTCCCCCTTGGCGCCGCAGTGGGTTCGATTGGTGTTGGGCTCAATACAGATACCACCGCAGTCCAGCAGGTCGTCCTGGCAAGACAGCTCGCACACTCCTGCGCCGTTGCACATATATCCGTCGGGACAAGTCACTCCAGCATTGGCGCCCCCGCAGTCTGCCTTGGCGCCGCAATACGTCCGGTCGGTGTTGGGATCGACACACGAGCCCCCGCAGTCAACAGTCCCCACCGGGCAGGCGTCACACTTGGAGTCTTTCGCCGGACAAGGGAAGGACGTGCTCTTGGGATCGCAGCGTTCCTCTGGATCGAGCGCTCCGTTGCCACAGGCTGGCTCCTCTTTGCAGCCAGCAAGTCCAAGAAGCAGCCCAATGAGTCCGATTCCCAGTAATCCCTTTCTTGGGTGCCGCAGCATCAGTGGTTCCTCCTGAGCATCACCAGAGCGTCGCGGGCGGTGCACAGCGGTGGTGCCTCTGGATTGGCCACACTTGTCCTCGACTTGGTGGCAGCAGAAGCAGACACCAAGAAACGAGCGATGCCCCGCCGAAATGTCGGCCAGTGCCTTTCTGGCAACCAGACGACTGCACCATGGCCCGAAGAGTAGAGCACTCTCGATGCCAAGTAGTCAATAGCATAGTCCTAATGGGAAGATACGTCGTCGGCGCTAATGCCAAATCGAACATCAGAGCTCCTGACTTCAACCCAAGGTCATGTTTCGCACCCGATCTGGACAACACGCGACAACGACAAAGGAATCGGGCTGGCAGGTCTCGGTTCTGGCAATCAAAGGTATTCGGATTCCAAATGACCGGGCGAGAGAGTGTTAAGCGAGTTTGACCAGTCCCCTGCGTAGCATCTCCAGGTACATACCTTCCTTCTTGTCGGGATCGCAGTAGCTACCGTACTAGCCTGCCAGCCTCGGAAGACGTAGGTGGTAAGTTCCTCGATCAGGTGCTCCGACTCGGAGAGGAGGAACGCGCCGCGATCGCGCTCAAGATCCTCGATTCCATCTCTGCGCCCGACACGCGCGACGAGGCAGAGTGGGTTCGTGAAATCGAGCAGAGGGCACGACGTGCCCTTTCTGGCAGCCACGAAAACGCATCCTTCGACGACGCGCTCGATCAGATCGATCGTGACCTCGACCTGTGAGGCGGGCACGTCTTGATCCTGATGCCGAGGCTGAGCTGCGGATTGCGGGCGCCTGGTATCGAGAGCGTTCACGCGATCTTGCACGGCGGTTCTTCCGCGAGGTCCGGGATCTCGTTCACAAGATCGCAGCCTCGCCCGAACGATTCCCTGTCTTGCTTGAGCCCCACCTCGATGCGCCCGTGCGAAGGGCTTTCGTCATGGGGTTCCCCTATGCTGTCGTGAGCAGCAGGACGAGAGCCGCCCGCTGGCCGCTGTCGAGCTCGACGATCAGGGCGGGACCGTGCGCGTGGTGTCCGTTGCCACCTGCCTGGAGCGGGACATCTCCGACGACCACCGAGTCCGGCGAGTGCAGCGCGCGGCTCGTACTGGCTCTCTGGTTCTGGAGTATGGGCTTGGTGTTCTCGGCATGGTGGGCGGTGCGATCGTTGCCGCCGACGCCAAGAACGTGCCGGTCGAGGATGACTCGGCCGAAACCAATCCCATTGGTCGCCAGGGCGCCTACGGTATTGCCGGCGGAGCCCTGGCAATTGGCGCGACCGCGCTCGTCATTGCGATTGTGGACTCGCTGCGGGCACTTGACCGGGTGGAGGATCTCGGAGCGTTCGCGAGCCCGATTCCCGGATCGGAAAAGAGTGTTTCCTGTGCCGAAAGGCCGGTGACAGGGGCGCGACTCACCCTGCGGTTGACAGCGTCGGTGGCGAGCAGCGAGGCGCGCGATGTTGTGCTTGGCGTCACGGATGCCGATGGACGGCTGCGATTCTCGTGGGATGTCGTGCCGGGCGACGTGCTCGGGGTGCCGGAGTGGTCGCCGGCCGGTCGCCTCCTCGTTGCGGACAACACCGTCGTCGGTGAGGTCGCCCTCGCCAGGGCGAGAGCCCGGGTTGTCGAGGCTGCCTGGAAGGAGGCCGCCGCTGCTGGAAGCACGGCTGCCTACCGCAGCTTCCTCGAGAGGTTTCGCCCGCCCGAGGCTCACGTCGAGGAGGCGCGGCAGGCGTACCGCAAGCTTCGGCTCGCCGAGATCGATCGGAAGTTTCTCGGGGCAATCGAGCGCGCTGACCCAGACTTGGCCGTAGCCCGTGCTCTCCTGGCCGAATGGGAGACGATCGATCCCCAGGATGGGCTTCGACTCGAGCGTGTGTCGCAGGTGGCAAAGCTGGCGCTGGCCGGTCGAGAATCCAAGGTGAGAGAGCTTCGCACGAATCTCGACGCAGCCATCGCGGCCGGGAACCTCGTTCGGGCGCGGACAATCCTCGTCGAGTGGGCAACAGTGGAGCCGCAGAGCAGCGCGCGCGCCGAGTTGGAGGCACAGGTCGCCCTGCTGGACCGTGAAGGGCACACTGTCGAACAGAGCACTGCTCCCTCGGGTACCGCGGCCTTTGGTGGTCCGCGACGAAGCCAGTGAGCTAGAAGCCTGCGTCGCGGAGGCCACTGAGGAAGTCGAGGACGTGAGCGAGGCTGCGGGCATAGGGAGTGAAGCCGTGAGCGCCTGGGCTGTCAAGGATTGCCGAAAATTGCAACGGAAGGGCAAGCTAGCGCTGAGCCATGTACTGCGAATCCCCGTGTCAAAGGCAACGGCACGAGTCCTCGAGGAAGCAGGCTCGACGGATGTGGTCGTGGTCTTCACCGTCGCTGGTGCTCGCGACGGAAAAATCGTGGGGCGCAAGCCGACGCTCATCGTGACCCCGGCCGGTTCGGACGAGATCGTCTTCATGAAGTCGTACTGAACAGGAGCGCCAAATCAGCCCTTGCCCGTCACGATCATCGTGCAGATGGAGCCCCACCGGTCGATCATGTTTGGCAAAGTCGTAAACACTCCGACCGTCGTTGGTGACGCTGATGTCCTCGACGGAGGCGAGGATCGTGTGCACGAGGGCTTCGCCAGCCGTAGTGCAGACCGTCGCCGGCCGGCCAGCATTGATTCTACCTGGTGTCGTGTCCCGCCCTTGAACCGAGACGCGGCAGGCAGTGGACGTTGCGATGGCCCAGGTGGGCGCCCACGTGGGCGGTGATGCGCTACGAGGAGGGGGAAGGTCATCCAGACAGCGCTGGCGCTGCGCGCGCGAGAGACATCGGGCAGGCACAGGTACCCCTGTCATCGGGCCAGACGATTCAGCGCTGCGAGCACCGCCTGTGCATCTTGAGCCATGGTGAAATCGGTGAATAGATTTTCGAGAGCAGCTTCGTCGGCAACATGCTCCAGGAGCTCGTTCGCGCCGGCTGGTACGTTGCCGAACTTGACGGCCAACATCGCCCGGCACGCCTTGCGTAGCCCTTCAATGCGTCCTTCCACCCGTCCCTCCACCCGTCCCTCCACCCGTCCCTCCACCCGTCCCTCCCTGAGGCCCTTCTCATATGCCTCGGGAAAGGCATTTCGATAGATGTTCGATTCCATCAGCACCTCTCTTGGTATCAAGTTTAGCAAATCCGCGTGGGGGTGGTGCTGCGCCGCTATCATGTAGAGCGTCGCGCACAGCTCGCGCCGCACGTTCGGATCCGTGACGGCCTCGCCCATCTGCCTCCATGCTCGGCCAACGTGTGCGAGCGTGGCTCCGTCGGTGAGAGCCACTGCTGCCCACAGTCCCGGCGCTGGCCGGGCAAGGATCTCCTCGGCCGTCAACTTCCCATTCGTACGGCGCTGAACGACCTCGTTCACCTCGAATCACTCGGTCTCGTGCGCCGAACCGGTCAAGGCCGAAGCACGCGGTGGGAGGTGACGTAGGCCGCGCCATCAGTGGCGGACGGGTAGCCAACGCATGCCCGTTCTCTCATCGTCCTCGAAAATCGGCGGCCGAAAGGCCGAATCTGCGCAGAAGCTCGTAGAGATGGGATCGCGACACGCCGAGGGCGGCGGCTGCCTGGTTCATGTTGCCGCCGGTGTGTTTGAGCGCTGTCACAATCTGGTGCTCGCCTACGTCGTCCTGGCTCGGCCGTTCGCCAATGTCCTTGACCGGAGGCTGTTGCTCGTCTTCCGATGGCGGCGTTTCTCGTAACCGTAGGTCAGGAATGAAATCCAGCCAGGTGAGCTCGGTCCCACCCCGAGCGCTCGCGGCAACGGTCGCGGCGTGCAGGTTCTGGGCAAGCTCGCGCACGTTCCCGGGCCAAGAAGACAGGCATAGAGCCTCCATGATGAGGTGTGGCACTCGCAGCTCGGCTGCTCCGTAGCGCCCCAGCAGGTGGCGCACCAGCAACGGGACATCGCCGCGCCGGTTGCGTAGCGGCGGAACAAAGATCGTGACTCCGTTGAGGCGGTGATAGAGATCGGGACGGAAACGACCAGCGGCCACTGCCTGCCGCAGGTCGACGGCAGTGGCGCAGATGACGCGGGCGTCGGAGCGCAACACGTCCGAGGTGCCAAGTGGAGAAACCTCCCCCGTCTCCACTGCCCGCAGGAGGGTGTGAACAAAAGCCGTTGGTTGTGCTGTTCCCTGTGCC
>JAZDLZ010000097.1:0-5091 GCA_043801535.1 Pseudomonadota bacterium | reverse complement strand
TCCGGCATTGCCGGTTGGTTGTTGCCTGTTGCCTGTTGCCGGTCACCTGTTCTGCAGCGCAACGAACGAAGCTAGGCGGCCCGATCAGGCACATGCCGCCGTACGAAGTCCTGGACTCCGAATTCCAGTCTTCGGCGACGGCGACTCAGTTGGCGGACGACCACGTAGAGCCGAAGGCGACACTCGAGGCGAGCAGTCGCTTGATTGCTTCGAGCAGCCGTTCGACTGCACAAGGCTTGGTGAGGAATGCGTCGCATCCCGCCTGACGGGCTAGCTCGGAGTAGTTGTGGTGGCCAGTAAGAGCGACTATCGGGATCGCGCGGGTTCTTTCGTCGCTCTTGAGCAGCCGCGTTGCCTCGCATCCCCCCATCAGCGGAAGGGACAGATCCATTATGATCAGGTCGGGGAGGAGCTTTACCGCAGTGTCGACGGCGTCTATTCCGTTCCTTGCTGATACTACGCTCAATCCTGCGTAGGCAAGGAGGTCGGAGAGCTCCTCCAGTGCGTCCTCTTGATCCTCGACCACCAAGACGAACGGCATGTCTGTCTCGCCGAGCATGGAAACGGTGCTCAATTGTTCTCGGTTCATTCGGGCAGGATGCAAGGTGCCTTTCCTGCTGTCGGTCAATCGGATAGAGTTTCTTGGTGAGGGAGCCAGTGATCGAGGTGGCCAAATGAACGAGGTCCTATTTCACGCCAAGGGAGGCAGGACTGCCAAACTGGACGCTACCGAGCTGCCAAGGATGGGTGCCTTCTGCCACGGTCTCTTGATGTCCTCGATTGGTCCGTTGAAGGACACTCCGTCTCGCCCTTCGTGGATTAGGCGACTCCTGCCCGAAGGCTGCTACGTGGGGCAACGGGAGTCGCAGCTATTTTTCCAAGACGTCGACATCTATTTGCACGTTGACCATCAGGGACTGGCAGTCGAAGGCCAACTGGTTACCGGCTTTGTCTTGGCGCTCAACACGGCACTCGTCTCGGGCAACGACGTGGTGAAGCTGATGGCGCGCCTCTATGGGCAAGCAGAGATCCACGCGTTTGTCGAGGGTGTCAATTGTCCATGGTTCGTGCGGATCGTCGAAGAAGGCTGTGACAAGGCGATTCTTCGCCGGGATTCGGGGTGGGACGACGTTCTATCCCTTCTGAGAGATGTCGACGGTCCGGTTGTTACGTCGTGCTCGGGGCTTGCAGGATTCCCCGACCCTTCGATTCTGCCATACGATCATCCGCTCGCTGGCGAGCGAGCCTTCGTCGATGCCTTGCCAACCGAACGCTGGGACGCGTGCCTGGCAGTCTTGCGCGATCCCAGTACGGCCGGCGTCCTGGAGCTGCGGCCAGAAAACTGGGCCGAGTTTCGTTTCGACTGCGGTTTGTCGGGTTTCGATCTCTACGTGTACGCGATGAGATCGCTTCAAGCATGATCCCGATCCCATAGAGGTCGAGCGAGCCGTTCCCCGATTGGTGCATAGAACGTCCTGGAGGCAATGAGCATGCTCCAGGGAAAAAAAACGGTTGCTCTCAACCCTGGCCTCGCCATCGAGGAGTTGCACGACGCTGGCTCGATTGGCGCCATTGCTCCCCAATGGGAGCTGCTCCGCGAGAAGGTAGCGAGGAACAACGGCACGCGCGGACCGTTCCTTTCGTCGACTTGGTTCATGATCATGGCCAGGACGCTTGCTGGCCCTAATGGTCGTTCGGTGCGTATCGTTCTCGCTCGCGAGGCTGGAAGACTCGTTGGAGCCCTGCCGTTATTGGTCGAGAGGCGGCGCCTTTGCGGTATCCCTGCCAGGCTGCTGCGGTCGCTGTCGGACGACCATTCGCAGCGGTTCGACGCACTGGTGGACAGTCCTGAGACTGCTGGTTCCCTTTTCGACTATCTGGCCAAGGACTCGTCGTGGGACGCCATCGAGCTACGGGACGTACCAGACCCAGCCATTTCGCAGGCCAAACAACCCGGCGTGATCACCGGAGTCGATCTCCTGTGCGCCCGCGCGGCAGCTCGTGGATTCCGAATCGCCAAGTGGCGATCACAGCGTTCTCCCTACCTGCCGCTGCCTGTTTCGGAGAACGCTCTCGAGGAAAGCCTCGACAGACGATTTCGTAGCAATCTGCGGCGTCGAGCCAGAAGAATCGCCAGTGAGGTCGGCGAGGTCACCCTCAGGCGAGTTAGCGAACCCGCCGAGATCGAGAGTGCGCTCGCGGCGGCGTTCATGCTCGAGGCGATGGGATGGAAAGGCCAGCAAGGGACGGCCATTGCCTGCGATCGATCGCTGATGTCGCGCTACGTCGCACTGTCGAACGCCTTCCTGGAACGAGGCCATCTCGCCCTCCATCTCTTGCTGGCGGCTGGTCGTCCGATCGCGTTCCAGCTTGCACTACTCGAGCAGGGTGTCTACTACTTCCTGAAGGGCGGGTATGACTGCTCGCTGTCCCGCTATGGGATTGGCCAAATGCTCGTCCACGAGGTTGCCAAGGACTTGATCCGTTCGGGATGCCACGAGATTGACTTCCTCGGTGACGAGAATCCCTGCAAGCGAGAATGGACCGATCTTGTTCGAGCCCACTCGTGGCGCTACGTGTTCCAGCAGTCGTCGTTCGGCAACGTTCTCTACTCCTGGAAGTTCCGTTTGGTTCCGGCGCTGCGGGAGCTCGGCATTGCCTGGTCGTCGTTCCGCGAGCAACCCAGCTCTCATCCCCTGGGAACAGGAAATCCTCGCCGTGGCGACGGACGGATCCTTCGTCAAGCGTCTCGCTCGTCATCATAGCTTCGTCGGTGACAAGGCGATCTACGAAGACGACTACTGGAGCGAGCCGCGACGCGACTCAGTGTTTCGTTCGACGGTCGCTATGTCATGTTCACCAGCAACTTCGACGGAACCACGCCGGGCGATTCGTCGCACCGGGATGTCTTCATCCTCAGGATGTCCGAGGTGTGCTCGGAGTGATATCCGAGACTCCGAGACGAGCACGATTGCGAGCTGCAACACAGAGGACGCTGGCAATGCGCGCCGTGCCAAAGCAGGATGCCGGCATAATGCTCGGTGCTGTAGAGAGTGTCTTCTCTGGTATTGCCGGTAGCCGGCCGTCTGTTCCATGAGTTTTTTGGGCGTCTTCTCGTGACCCCAAAGACCGCATGGGACGATGGTGTTTCATAGTAGACATCTGTCGGATCTCAAACAATTGAGTTTTTTGTAGTAATTTCGTGAAATTAGCGTTGAATGGCCCGATCATTGTTCCTTTTGTAACACTCAAGACATCAATTACAGATCAGGGTTGTTTAAGAAAAACAGCTAGTTACAAGATGGCACGCCTGCTGCACAGGGAAACCCTCCGTGGGCCTTCCATATGCTCACCAACCCAAACCCAGGAGGAGTGAGATGAAACGACGGCTTCGACTCCTTTTCTCGATGTGTTTCCTAGCCTTTTGTTTTGTCGTAGCAGGATGCGAGTCTCTGGAGGGAGACGTGCCAGGACCGCAAGGTGAGCTAGAGCTCGCGCCGGTTGCATCGCAGTCGAGCTCACTGGCTACAGTTCTCGCGGTAGCCAAGGATGCTCTCCCTGGATACCTCCACGAAGGGACTGCCCATCTTTTCACCAACCCAGAGGACATGAAGGTCGCGGAGGTCTCTGATTTCGTTATCCCGACCCTGGACGTGGACTCGTCGCGGCTACAAGACGACAGCGACCTGGAGAGCCTGCTGGTGGATGCCCAGAGCTGGCAGGTGTTGGTGACGGCTCATGGAAAGCCGGTAGCGTGGATGAGGGTGGAAAGAATGGACGGAGAGCTGCAGGTGGTGGCCTTTGGCTTTGCAGCTCGCGCCGAGCAGGTGTTCTCGGTGCTGCAGCAGTGGCCAGCCGCGGCCGGCTACCAGCATGTCTCTGTAGAGAGCAAGAACCCGAGAGGCGAGTTCATCGCTGTTTCGCAGGAGAATCAGCGGATTGGATTGGTGCCCCTTAGTCCTGGTCTGATGTTCCTGGGCATGAATCCGCGGGCGTTCGATCCAGCAATGATCGTGGACAGCGTGCCGTTTGTGAACCGCCTGCAGGAGCTCCGGGCAGCACCAAACGCCGGGACTATTCTGCAGTAGGGAGATAGATGGCAGCGAGCATGTTGATTGCCGATAAACAAAACCCAATCTGCCTGGAGAAAGGAGTTCCAAGATGAAGAAACGAGCTCTAACCGCCGGCATTCTGGCAGGCGTATTCGCGATAAGCTCAGTGGCATTTGCAGCTTGGCAGACGATCAGTGTGGGAGTCATTCTGCAGGAGTATTCGAATTGGTGCTGGGTCGCCAGCACCAAGAGCATCAAGAACCCCAGCGCTTCGCAGTGCACCATCTACAAGGCAGGCAAGCAAACGACGACCTGCCCCAACAACACTGGCACCACGGCAAACATCGACAGAGCTCTCGAGTACAACTACGGCAGCGGCTTCGCCATTACTGCGACGCCGGTGAGTGGGTATCCCACTTTTGCGAGAATCGTGAGTGAAATCGGCGCCAACGATCCGTTCATCATCGGCCGGAGTGGGCATGCGATGGTCGGCTACGGCTGGTGCGACATCTATAGCTGCAATCCCATCGGGGTCTACGTGATGGATCCGTGGTATCCGAGCGCGGGCCTCATGACGTACGCCTATCTGATCAGCGGCTGGGCAGACACCGTCGAGACCAACCGCTAGAGCCGCCGCTGCAGCAGCAGAATCTCAGACCTCCACCTCCGCAGCATTCCAGACCTCCCGACCAAGCCTCGTGTCTCGCGACGGACTCCCCGCGCCATTGGCACACCCTCATGGGTGTGAACCAAAGCCGTTGGTCGTGCTGTTCCATGTTCCTAGTCCCTAGTTCCTTGTTCCATTCCTCTTTCGGGGTGCTATTCTCGCCGCAACAACCGGCGGCGTGACGGTGACATGGCAATCCAATGAATGGCCGAATTGAACAAGGACCTAGGAGCAGAGGACCAAAGACCGGGAACGGCCTGCGCTCCCTCGGGTGCCTTGCCATGTCGATCCGACCGAGAGACATCCACGTCGGGTGTCGCTGACGCTCCGTTTTCGTCACCCTCGACGGGGACCAACGAGCAACGATCACAC
>JAZDLZ010000080.1:0-3335 GCA_043801535.1 Pseudomonadota bacterium | reverse complement strand
ACCCCGGCTTCGAGGAGGTGAACCGCGGTCGTGTGGCGGAGAACATGCGGCGTCACATGCTTGCGGGACAGCGAAGCACAGCTCTTTCTGGCGGTCTCGACGTGCTTGGTAACGAGGCGCTCGACGGCGTCGTTGCTTAGGCGACCGCCGCGCCGACTCCGAAAAACATGGTCCGAGCCGCTTGCACCGCTGTCTTTGATCCAGGCACGCAGAGCTCGAACGGTCGCGCGGTCTAGCGGCGTCACACGCTCCTTGCGACCCTTGCCGTGACAACGCACATGCGCGCCGGTGCCGAACACGCAGTCTTCGATACGCAGGCCGGTCAGTTCCGAGGCACGAAGTCCTGTCCGCACAGCGACGAGTAGGAGCGTATGGTCACGACAGCCGAGCCATGTGTCACAGTTCGGCGCGGCCAGCACCGCATCCACCTCGGACCGGGTCAGAAAAGTGACCAGGTCGCGCTCAAATCGCTTCTGGGGGATCGCGAGGACGCGTTGGATCAACGCAGAGTGTGCCGGCTCTTCGAGTGCAGCAAAACGGAAAAACGAGTGGATGGCAGCGAGGCGAGCGTTGCGAGTCTGCGGCCGGTTGCACCGTTCCTTCTCGAGATGGTCGAGGAAGGCGCCGACAAGTGGCGCGTCGATATCGGAGAGAAGCAAACCGGATGGCGATTTCTTCAATCTCTTCCCAGCGAAGCCGAGAAGGAGTCGGAATGCATCCCGGTACGCGGCTGTCGTGTGTGAGCTCGCTTGGCGTTGCCGTTGAAGTCGCTTGGTGAAGAAGGCTTCGAGTAGATGGGCCAGCGAGGTCATGACCGCACCCCCCAGGCTCGCTCGGCACGCTTGCCGGCGAGAGCGAGGAGCTCGGGCGTCGCAGTGAGGTACCAATACGTTGAGCTTGGAGAAACGTGGCCCAGATAGGTCGACAGCCACGGAAGCCGCCGTTCGACGTTGACGCCGGCGCGATACCAGTCGATGAGCGTCTTCACCGCAAAGGTGTGGCGCAGGTCATGAATGTGAGGTGGGCGGCGGTCCGGCCGGAGGAGGCCAGAGTCCTGCCGGAGCCGCGCAAAGACCTTCCCGATGTTCTGCTGAAACAGCTCCGTTCCCACAGTGGAGACCATGAACTTGGGACACGGTCGCTTGGGCAGCAGGCGGTCACGGGTCGTTGCATACGAGCGGAGCGCTCGCAGAGTTGTGTTGTGGACCGGCAATTCGCGGGACTTGCCGAACTTGCCGTGGTGCACAGTCACAATCGCTCGGCGAAGGTCGACGTCGCGCTCTTCCAGAGCAATGGCTTCCCCGAGCCGCATACCAGTTGCGGCAAGCAGCCCGAGGAGCGTCGAATAGGTGGCTGACTGCAACGGGAATGGCAAACTGGCCGCATGCCGTATCAGTTCCGCGACCTCTTCATCTGTGTAGATGCAGGGAGTCACGCGGGTGGTCTGGTAGTGGATGAGGTCCGCCGGAGGGATCTCGGTACGCGGGTCGGATGCATGGTGGTGTTTGGCGAAGCGCCGCACGGCCCCGAGTCTTAGGGCCCGCCAATTCTGACTTGTGTGCGCTGGTTGTTGTGCCCATTCCAAGGCCAGCTCCGTGGTTATCACGGAGGTGCCGTGCCTCTTCAGGTAGGAGATGAAATCGGGGAGCCACCAAGTCTCGTGGCGGAGCTTGAATCCGAGTGAGCGTCGCAATGCGAGATACTCATCGACTGCTCTTGAGAGGCACTTCATGCGCCACCTCCCGGCCATGGACGCGCGACCATGCGGAGACTGGCGTGGTCGACCTTGGCGTAGATCGCTGTCGTATCGATGTGTCGATGGCGCAGGACGTGACCGACTTCGGCGAGGGACGCCCCGTGCCGGAGCATCTGGGTGGCGCTGCTGTGTGGCGAAGACAATGTGCGCCGCCGGTCACTGCTGCCGCGTGCATCCTGTGCGCCGCCAGTTCTGAAACAGCCTTGGACGAGATGGGCCGATACGGAGCCCGGACGGAGAGGAATACCGCGCGAAAATCGACACGCGGTCGACAGCGCAAATACGCGACGAGGGCTTCGCCGACGTCATGCGGGAGAGGCAGGCGGCTTTCATGACTGGCCTTGCCGCGAACCATGATCTCACCCGCCCGCCAATCGATGTCCTCGAGGTGAAGCCTCGCGACCTCGCAGCAACGGAGAGCCAGCCGTACGAGCAGATGCAGGACCGATCGATCGCGACAACCAACGAGAGTCTGGGAGTCGCACGATGCGAGGACCTGCTCGACCTGCGCTGGCTCCAGTCCCTTCGGGACCGACGCCAATCGCCGGCCGGCGACCGCCGGCACACACGCTGCGAGATCTTGCTTCGACCAACCCTGGACGTGCACGTATCGGAGCAGCGATCGCAGCTGCGAAACGGTCAGCTTGCACGTCGCGATACTGGAGCATTGGACAAACTCGCGCGAGATGAAGCGTGTGACATCCGCAGCGCTCAGCTTGCTCCAGCTACGAGGCTTCGATCCGAGCCGAGTGTCGACAAAGCGGCGAGCGAAATCCGTATAGGCACGGATGGTCGCACTGACTAACCCGCGTTCTTGAGCGAGGTACTCGCCGTATTCCCGTAGCCACCGATCGAGAGGTGTCTCCTGTGGCTCGAGCGCTGGTGGCGCAACACCAAGACTACGAAGGTATGTAAGCAGTGGCTGGAGCCCACGCGGTGAAAGGAACGCCGTGTAGCGCTTCCGTTTCCGGTGCGCGAGGAACTCTGCAATCCGCTCGTCGTCGAGATTGCGGACGCAGAGCGAGCGGTCGTCGAGCCACCGACTCAGGTGCGCTGCAAGCCGGAGCAGGTTTCCGGCAGACAGTGGCTCGTAGCCCTGCTCGATGAGGCTGGACCAGAAGCCGGGAACGTAGGGCACCAACTGACCCCTGAACCTGACTGATGCGGGATCGAACATCTTGACCTCCTCCCCGGCCCACGGCCGGAAGGAGTTCAAGATGCCTCAGAAATCGGACCATGATTATGCCGCATAGAAACCGCCCATCGCCCTCGAGGAGACGCGGCAACGCGGCATAATCTGGTAGTCGGCATAATGCCGCTTATGCCGCGCGCGGCATAAGCGGCACAGGAGAGCAATATTGCCGTCGTCGCTGCTGCTGCCGCCTTTCCCATATGGGTCGCGGTGGTGATACTCGACGAATCCTGCTTCATTGCAGCGGTTCCCGTCGGTGTCCATGAATGAGCACCGGTAGTCGTCACGAGCCGCCACCGGGTGTGATCGTTGCTCGTTGGTCCCCCGTCGATGGCGGCGAAACCAGAGCGTCAGCGATACCCGACGTGGACGTGTCTCGGTCGGATG
>JAZDLZ010000070.1:0-2426 GCA_043801535.1 Pseudomonadota bacterium | reverse complement strand
TTGTTTCTCGACTTCCTTCGGATCCAGCATCGAGAAGACGCCTTGCAGCGACAGCTTGGTCGGCAGTACGGCGGAAGGGTTAGCGAGCTTGATCTGAATCGTGTGCTCGTCAATGATCTTCACATCCTCGATGGCGTAGTCCTTGCCGAATTCCTTGGCGTAGTACTCGAACTTGCGGCCAAAGCGGAACTTGTTCTCGGCATCGCGCCAGCGATCCATGTTCCACTTCACGACCTCGGCGTTGAAGGGGTTGCCATTATGGAACTTGACGCCCTTGCGCAGGTAGAAGGTCCAGGTCTGGCTATCTTTGGTTTCCCAGCGTTCAGCCAGCCAGGGGATCGGCTTGGTGGTGGTGCCGGCCAGACGGGTCAACGGCTCGTTGATCTCGCCGATGACGCGCCACGATTCGCCATCGGTGGCCACGCCGACATCCAGCGTGACCGTGTCGCCGCCGCGGCCCACGATGAAGACACCGCTCAATTCGGTCGGCGCCGGCGTGGCGACGGGCGTCACCTCGACTTTGCGCTCGACGATCTTCTCGACAACCTGGGTTTGGACGACTTGCTTCTCGACGATCTTCTCCTTCTCGACAACGACCGTCTCCTTGACGATCTTTTCGACGACCTGCGGGGTAGGCGCAGGGCAGGCCGTCAGGAGGAGCGCGGCCACGATCAGGACGCACGTGAGTGCCCAAAGACGCTTCATGGTTCTCTCCTGTTGTTCATCTGTTGGTTTGGATGGTAGACGAAACTGACGCTTGTGGAAGGGTTATCGTGTTGCTTTCAACCACCTCCTTTCATCATCGCCGCTGTCGCTGCCCTGGAAATAGCGGGTCGGGCTCCCATGCCCGACGCTCCGGCGGCATGGGAGCCGCCTCCGCTGCTTTCATCGGCCGTGGCGGCGCGCCCGGCATGGACAACTGCTCAGCAGTCCAAAGCTACCGCCTACTCAACTCCTCGTAGACCTGCTGATAGTATACCACATTTTCCACCGGAGTGTTACTGGGAATATGATTGCCCACAGCCAAAAAGAAGCCGGGGCAACCTTTGCCGATCGCCATGCAGCGTTCCACCTCGGCGCGGATTTGCGCCTTCGTCCCCGAAAGCAGAATCCGCGTGTCGGCGTTGCCGATGAAGACGTGCGTCTGGCCGTACTTGGCCGCGATGTAGGCCATGTCGGTCCACGGCTCCAACACGAAGCCATGGACGCCGCACCCTGCGAGGTCGTCAATGAACGGCGTGTAGTTGCCGTCGGAGGTGAAGATGATCTTCTTGCCGGCTTCTCGCAGCGGCGCAAAGAGCTTACGGTAATTGGGGAAGATGAATTTGCGATACCACTTGGGGGAGATGAACGGGCCGGCGCTCCACACGATGTCATCATGGATCATCACCAGGGGCACATCGGCCTCGGCCAGCGCCTCGAAGAACTGGGCCACCCAGGATGCGTAGCGGTTGGCGACCGCACCGAAGCCGCTGGGATCGAGACCGGCCGCCAGCAGCAGCCAGTCCCACCCGAAGATGTCCAGCAGGCCCGAGATCATGGTGGTGTAGATGCCGGTCATGTTCACCTGGTCGGGCGTCTCCGCGCACCTCTGCCGGTAGTTCTCCTCGAACTGCGCCGTCCACGCGGCCTTGTCAATCGCGCCGAATGTCTGCCAGAAATCGAAGGCCAGCACCTGCTCGGGCGATGTGAAGGGCGAATGGATGGTATCGCGACGATCCACCCCCTCGGCCTCGTACTCGGCATGACCCATGTCCGTGCGGTACTCGCCGAAGGCCTGACCGCCGAGCAGGGTACACCAGCGGAAGTCGAAGTTCCAGGCGCGTGTGAGGGCGAAGCCGGCCCGCGCCTTCTCATCGGCCGGGCTGTACGGTCCGACCTCGATGCCGGTAACGGCCTTGATCACATCCCAGTGCCGCTCCACCGAGTATTCGGTGTGCGGGACGCGGGCCGGCATCTCCAGGTTGATGGCGGCCCATCCATCGGCGTATGACACCTCAGCGCATCTCCTGCCCGCCGGTCACGTTGATCGCCTGCCCGGTCATATAGCTGGCCTGATCTGACGCCAGGAAAACGACCACGTTGCAGACGTCGTCGTAGGAGCAGCCGCGCTTCATCGGCACCTGGCCAATGTATTTCCGCAACACTTGCTCCTCGGTGATGCCCAGGTTGCGGGCATACTGCTGGTACAGGGAATCCACCCACAGCGGCGAGTCGAGCAGGTTGCCGGGGCAGACCGCGTTGACACGGACGCCGTATTCGGCCAGCTCCAGGGCAAGGCTCTGGGTGAGGCCGATGCCTCCGAACTTGCTGGTGGCATAGGCCGAGTTCTTGTAGCTGCCCTTCTTGCCCGACTTGGAGTTGACCTGGAGGATCACACCGCTGCGCTGGGCCTTCATCACCCGCGCTGCGTGCTTGGCGCACAG
>JAZDLZ010000057.1:0-14468 GCA_043801535.1 Pseudomonadota bacterium | reverse complement strand
CGGATTCGCGATCCGATGGAACTCCACCAACCGCAACTTCTTCGGCCGAATCTCCGCCTCGATCCGAGTTAGCGGCATCGTCGTGGCAAGTGGACGCCACCGACGTTGCTCGAGTGCTTTGTCGTAAATGCGGATCGAAAGCTGACTACGCGGCGCACCAACCTTGACGCTTTCGACACCGGCTGGACCGAGGTAGACAGCAACCTTCTGGTTTCCAATGGCAAGCGGCTGCACGTCTGTCAAGTACACCGGCGCGTCAACAGCGACATCAATGCGTGAGACGCGAGCGGATTGGATGTCGAGGAACGGAAAAAGAGCAACGGTCACCGCCAACTGATCAGCTCGGGTTGGATTGAACTCCAATCGAGCAAACCGCTGACTACGCCATCTCGGTTTGCATTGGACTACAAGGTCCGAAACCAGCTTGAGGGAGGTTTGGTAGTCGGCTGACTTGATGATCTTTGTCTTATGTTGTTGACTAATTTCCTTGAAGAAGCCAGCCGCATCAGACGCATCGGATGTGAACGCAATGCGATGGACTAATAATTCACAATTAGCAATGGACGTCTTGGTAACTGGAACTGCGGTACCGGTACCAAGGATGATCGGCAGCAGGGAACTACCTACGGGGAATAGATGAGCTCCATACGACTGAATTAGTGGTGCTGTTAGATGTGCGGGGGGAACGCCGACAGCATCAAGCAACCGACTCAGCTCGTCGTCTCTTGGCAGAACTCGGCCGGCGAACAGTTGGTACGCCCGTCCGCGCGGCAGAGCGGCCCTCCGAGCAATCTCGGAGATATTAAGTCCTTTCGCGAACCTGGCGGCGGAGAGAATCCCGGTGAACGGCGTAGGCATCGGATCACGTCCTCCGGACACGATCAAAACACGGAGGACTCGACGGGGGGTCGGTCGTAGAAACGTTTTTTTCGCGGCGGCTACCGAAACCGAATCCGCGCCTTGTGCAGCAGTTTCTCAATGCGCGCAATGCTTAGATTCATTCTGCATGCGAGAACAGTCTTTACTACCAATGGCCAGGACTGATCGGCCCGAAGCAGATTCTCGATGTCCTTCTTCTCAAGATCACATGCCGCAGCGAGCGCAGAAGCATCGATTCTCTTCTGTCGTGCCTTGTAGTCGCTGATGTATTCGCGTGCTTTGTGAACGCACGCCTCGATATTCCAGACAGCCTTTTCGAGCACGACCGGATCGTCAAAGATCCGTTGTCCTTTCCCAGTCGTGAAGGCCACTGCCGCGGCGATATCGGACAGCCTGATCTGTGCGTCCGTACGCTTTGCTGTCTGCTCCGGTGACTCGGGCCTTCCTGGGTCATCTGGGAAACGCTCATTGGAGGCGAGAACTGCAAACCTGTCGAGGAGGATTCTCGCGACCACTCCGCTCTGTCCAAGCACTCGTGGATCACGCCGGATCAACTCGCAGAGATCCGCATGTGCCTTGGCCCGTCGCTTCGTGTCCGAACCGATATAGCTCGCACTCTCGGCAAGATCGCGATTCCTGCGAACCCAATCATCGCGTGATTCGTCGGTCCAGAAGCCCTGAACCCTGCGAGCACCACTGGCCACGGCAAGACGAAGGGCATCCGTCAACTCAACCCGCGCGACTGGTGTTGATTCATCGAAGGGAAGGCGCAGGGGGCTGAGTACACCGAGCGGACGTCTTCTCTTGGTATCAATCATGGAGCTGCCTCGTCGCTCTGCCTCGCTGGAGTAGTAGGCCACGGGCGGGCGAGGCGAGGCCCTCGCCCCGACACCGAACAGTGATCAGCCGCCGGTTGCCCGTGTCAGTGGAAAGGTAGCACAGCGCGGGCTATGTGACGACGTGCAGATCGGATTCTCGTCGAGGTTCCCGAAGATTCAATAGCGCTCGGATGAGGTGTTTGCTCTCGCTCGGGGGGAGACTGTTGAAGCCGTGTTTGTGGAACGATCTCGGATCTGCCCGCGCCGTGTCACCGCCGATGGAGAGTCTGCCAGTTCCATCGCCGAGGAGTGCCTAGAACACTCCAAGATGCCGAGGAACCAGCATGGGAAAAGGGGTGAGGGGGAATGCCAGGCGCCGGAGGGGCCGCCTATTACTCAAGGAACAAGCAAACCGCCTTGCCAGTGATCGTGGGCGATAGAGCAGGGAAGGTCTACTCATCAGTACGTTCTGCGAGGAATCTGTACTCCCATGAGCACTCCTCAAGTGCTCGATGAACACTCCCAGTCCACGTTCCGACGAGAACGCTACCCTGGCGGATGAACTCCCCAGTTACTTGCAATCTCATTGTTGCTGGGGCAACCTTGCCGTCACCGTCCCACTTGGCGCTGACCCTATTCCTGCGATCGACCGTCCCAAGAAGGTGGAAGTAGATGCCAGTGTCAACTATGACGGCCAAGTCGAGCTTCTCAGCGTCCTGCGACAACTTGAACTCAATCCCCAATGGACCATGCGGATCGTAGCATCCATCTCTGACTACTTCCTGCTCTGTGATCTTGTACCATCCCTCTGATACTAAGGGTCCAGTGTGCTCCTCTCTTGGCTGCGCAGCCACCTCATCGACGACCTGAATCTCCCGATAAATCGTACAGCCATGCCGCCGAGAAGACGTCTCCATCGATCCCCGGACTGGTTTGCCTTTCGACAGTATGGACTGGAGCCTGTGTTCCATCGGTGCCATCCCAGAACTCTCGCCGGCAAGAACAACCGTGCTACCCGACGGCCTTCCAGTCAACCAGAGGTCTCGAGTGGCGCTACCCTTGTCCCATGACCTAAGGTGAGCGCTCACCATGCCGGTTGAGGACACGATCCACTGGAGCTCGTCCGGTTTTCTGCTCACGCTTCCTTCGTCCCCGTCCGTGCATCGGCTCTGAGAGACAACCGTCACCTTGTAGGACGTTATGATCCCTTGGGGTTCGACGGAATACTCTTGGGCACGTTCGAGTTCCTGTGCTGCTTCTTCGGCCTTCCTTCGGCGCTCTTCCTTAGCAAGCATCCGCTGGTACTCGGCCTCGGTCATCATTTGCTTTTTCCTGACCCAGACACGCACATCTGACAGCGACGGGGACGAATTACTGTCCTCCCTGGCTAGGCCGTAGAACTCCCCGGCCTGAGCGATCACCCATCTTCGACGGGTCGTGACCCGCGTCACCTCGGGCAGTCCTGATGGTTCGGTAGGCAGATTGCAGAAAACCGCCTCATCGGAAGCCAAGTACATCGCGGCCGGCGTCCGTAGAAGCATGGCGCCCAGGGACTGCATCTTGGCGACACGTTCTGCTGCTCGTTTTTCTTGTTCCCTACGATCCATCTCCGCTAGCTCATGCTCATGCGCGGCTCGGGCGTCCTCGGCGGCTGCCTTCCGTCTCGCCGCGCGGTAGATAGCATCGTCAAGAAGTGAGACACCAGCCCGCAGGTCCTCATATGTGACATAGGCATCATTCGAGTCCGCTTCGGAGATGGTGACAAGCGCCGCCACCTCCTCTCGGAGATCAAAGACGGCAACTCCCCGGTCGTCCGTCAGCTTGGCAGCATACCTCGTAGGCCGAGATGGCAACACGAGGGTGATCGAGTAGCCAACGCCGGGGCGGATCCGCCCACACGCGGCCTGACCGAGTTCCTCGATACTCTCTCGTGATGGTAGATGTCGCCGGGAGTCCCGCGCACGAATGAGGTTGGCTATGCCGACGGAGCCAAAGGCGGCAGCAAACCCGAACATCGTTGCCCCGGTCCCCGCTGTTGCGGCTCTATAGTCCTCATGCGAGGCAGAGAGGTAGAGGCAATACGCACCGACTATGGCCATGGGTACTGTGCTCCAGACCAATGCTCTCACGTCGCGGCCGGGTGTCGTGCGTGTGACTACTTCTTCCAGCTCGTGTTGGCTCACCTTCTGTCGCATACAGATCGACCGTTCGGTAATCCGCGCACGGACCCGACCATTCTCTAGCGAAACATCGAGCCTTGGCTCTGCCTGTCCCGTCCTAACAGTTCGCTCACTGTATCGTGTGGATATCTCATCGATACGGGTTTCCGTCTTGATTGCCATGCACGCCCCGAGAAAGGTGAGAATCACGAGACCCACGATCTCGCAGAACCGTGAGGCTGTCGGACTGAACCGCTCGGTGCTCATCTCGGGCGCTCTCCTCTGAGACTCCGGTCCGCTATCGGTCGTCATGACACCGTATTCTACTACGGTGGTAGGAGCATTAGCAGAGCTCCAACGTAGACCGGCATGTCCCGCGAGCCGGTTGTCAGCATTCTTCGGGAGCTGGGGATCCGCATCCGTGTTGCTCGCGAGGCAGCCAAGCTCACGCAAGAGGAAGCCGCCAGCAGGGCGGGCATCGACTACAAGCGCTGGCAGCGTCTGGAGGCCGGGACTGTTAATGCAACTGTCCGCACGCTCGTTCGTGTTGCGGGAGCAGTTGGCGAGGATTTCTGGACCCTTCTTGCTGCGCCTGTTCGTCACCTTCGTCGCCGCGAGTAGCCTATTCATCGCCTTCGGCTTCGGTGTCTGAGCGCCCTCTCATCCGAGGGTTCCTCTCGGTTCGTTCCAGCTCTTGTCGTGCATGCCGCGCCCGCTCTTCTGGGGACCACGGGTGGAACACAACCTCCGGCTCGTCGGTTTGCACGCCGTCGTTGTGTCTTGCCAAGATTGCAGCCGGATCGACGGTCCCATGAATCACTCGACAGACGTCGTTGAGCCGGCTTGAGACCAAGGCCAGCACCGCCGAAGCAGCGCGAGGAGCTTCCAGCTTGTCCTCCTCCATTTCCAGCGATTCGTTGACAAGCGCGTCGACGAGAAGGTGCGCTGCTTCGACCGCATGCCTGATCTCCTCCAGTTCATAGCTCAGGTGCATCGTCTTCATGGCTGTCCCCCGTCTGCGCTATGTGTGCTGCTGCCCGCAATACGGAGCAGACCGACGACAAGGAAGCCCACGACGAATCCACGAACGAAAGCTGCAACCAGGCCGAGGGCGGTGCGTGTAATCAGCCAGGCAATCCTGGCCAAGCCAATGATCCATCCGTTCATGGCGGGAAGGTCTGTCGGCACGGTCGGTCGGTGTGCCGGAAATGAAGGGTATCGGGACAATACCGCTCGCAAGTGGATTTGAGCGGTTAGCTCTCTACAGAATCGAGGGGGTATTGGGACAACGCTGGCCGACGATTTGGCAGTGCTGCTGGCGTGTAGGCGAAGCATACGGTGAAGGGTGGATGCGCCAACCTCAAGCTCGTTGGCGATCTCGCGAATCGACTTGCCGGCTGTTCGGAGCGCCAGAGCACGTTCAACGCTAATCCAGGCTCGCGGGCGACCGAGCTGCTTACCAGCCCGGCGGGCACGCTCGATGCCCTGCACTGTTCGCTCAATAAGCCGGGCACGCTCTTGCTGAGCAACCCAGGAGAAGATAGCAACAAGTAGCGGTCGCACCGGGTTGGCAACGGAAGTATCCAGCCACGGCTCTCGTACCGTGATTATCTGCACGCCGATACGATCCATCTCGAGAACGGTGGTCAAGTTGCTCGCCATGGAGCGGCCGAATCTGTCGAGCGCCCAGCAGACAATCCAGCGGAAACGTCCTTGATGGGCTCCTAGGATCATGCGGTCGAATAGCGGTCGCTGCTTCGCCGCGCTCATCGTCTCCTCGAAAATTTCGACTATTTTAAGACCCCTTGCTCGGACTAGTTGGAGAGCTTCAGGGCGCTGGTTCTCTGTCGTCTGCCGATTGCCGGACACGCGGAGATAGACCGCGCACCTCTTGTCGTCGCTGTTGTCGATCATGGCGGTTCCTCCAGGTCATTTCACCCGCAAGGTGGTTGTGGAGGTACGCTTGAAAACCTCAGCGACAATGGCTGGAGCCAACAGTCTCTCGGCAGCGGCACGATCTGCACGCCAGCTCGTCGAGTCAACAAGAACTGCGCTGTGGCCGTCTTGGGTTGTGTGCTTTCTCAGATTGAGCACCGCCAGTGCCGCTCGGATCTCTCTGCGGAACATCTTGGCCTTCCTGTCGATCTCGGCGGCTGCCTGCTGGAGTTGGACTAGCTCGGAAATCGCCTCCTCGAGAATAATGGTGGTGCTCGTCGGGACATCGTCCTGCTGTATTGCCGCTACTGTTGCCAGCATGTCAGTCCTCCTCGCCATCAAGCTCGACGGCGTGAACGTCACCGAACGGATCGCTGCCAAGAGTGTCATGCTCGGAAGCCTTCGGTTCATGGCTTGCCGATTCCTGCCACCAATCTGATTTGTCCTTTCCGAGGGCTTTTCCCCTCTTGGTATGCATGTCCAGGGCGTAGGCGGGCACCGGCGGCGGCTGTTCCAGTCCTCGCTTGATGCGCTCCCAGCGAAGCTCCTGCCGATGCGCGAGATGAAGGGCGACCCAATTCTTCGGTGCCCGACAGAGCACCACCAGGGCTGTCATCTCGGCCAAGGAAACGAACGTCTCACTCTTGAACCCGTCGGTTCCCTTCTCCGCGTTGTTGGCGAGCGAGTCGATGATGACGTGAACCAACGGATCAGCGGCACCGACGTCCTCGGATGCGATGGTCCGAATCGATCGCCACAGGTACCTCACGTATCCGTGCTTCAGGAATTGCCATGCAGCCCATGCAGCCGCATCGGTATCGCCCCGTCGCACTGCCTTCCGCAACCAAGAGGCCAACTCGTCCATCGGGTAGCCCATCTCGGTGACTGTGCTTGCGAAGGTTTTGCCGTTGCGTCGCTTGCTCACCCAGCCTCTGGAGCTGGCGGCCTCATGAGCTGGGCCGGTACCAACACCAGGGAGGTCGAGAGCCACTTGTTCGCTTGGATCATCTGGTTTTTTCTTGGTGACCGTCATGAGGAGAGGTCGGGCTACACCTTGGCATCCTGGCGTTCTCGCGTTTTTCTTGCTGGTCAATCAAAAGCTCGCCCGGCGGGTGATCAGTGGCGCGAGTTCCAAGCAACCAGCGATGCCGGACCTTCTGCCACTGAACGAACGCACACTGTACAGCAGTTCAGAATAGTGGCGATGCTTGCGGATCAGCCATCAACCGATGCTTTTGATATTGCTGATGAATTGCAGGATGAGAAGCCACGCCATTTGAGTGTTGCCAATACCAGATGTTTACTTGACAGGTCTAGGACTCACCGGATGGCATCTTCGTGTCGACTATGTTGGTCCGAAGCTTGGAGTGTGGCAGAATAATCCTTGTTTCCGATTGGCGTGACCGTCGACCAGGTTTCCCGAAGCTCACCTCGGTGGTACACATGGTACACGCCGCTGGTCGGCGATCCAAAACGGTCAGAATGCGCAAGGTTCAAACGGTGATAAGTACTTGAAACCAATGACGGGGGCACCCTGCGATGGATACGGAGGGCATTTGACTCCGCCTTCGACTCCCGGCGCCTCCACTGCTTAACTTGTTGACTTCGTTGAGCTTTCCGCGGAGGGTGTAGCGAGGTCCCTGAATGAGGTGCCTGAATTGGGCAGAAGTGCTCGGCTGCCGCGGTGGCGACTCTCTCACAGAATCTCCACTGGAGTGGCCGAGCAGTCGAAGGCGCCCGACTGATAATCGGGTAGGCGGGCAACCGCCTCGGGGGTGCAAATCCCCTCTCCTCCGCCGACTCGCCGGGCGGAGGTCGGTGACACGCCGGCCTCCGTCCCGGCACTCCGGATCTTGCCCAACCTGACTCCCGTGAGCAGTGGCCGGGCTCCCTTTGGCAGTCTATGACACAACTCAGAATCGCTGCCTGTGTTCGCGCGCTTATTCCGCTTGTTGCATCGACGCTCACCTGCAAGCCAGGCGGTCAACTGAGGTCTCTCGGCTGAATGCGCGGACTTCACCTAGACCCCGCGCGTCTGATGAATACTGTACCCCTTGCAGGCAGCGACTTTCGCGCAGCGCTTCGCCAAGATCGACGGGTCCCGCTCCAACGTGTGAGCCGAGGCTGATGCCTTCTCCTGGGAATCCGCCTTGAACGTGCAGAGGATTTTCAGGTCGTCGTTGTCGCAGTCCCAGTGGTTGATGCAGTCAGTCTCGCCTTGGCAGTGACTGGCCCAACGGTCGCCGATGCTCACCCGAGGTCCAGCGGGGTGAGATGCGGTCCCGCGATCCTTGCAGACACCTATGTAGATTTCCTTGCGCGTGTGGTTGGCTCCAACGTACACGTACCAAGGCAGAGATTCAGACTCTAGGGCTCTCATCGCATTCCTAATCGACATATGCGGCTCCTTCCGCCCTCAGGCTAGTTTGGATGGCGCTGGAGCAGGCCGTTTGTCGCTTGGGGGACTCACACATGCCTGCTCATGCGTCGTGCGGCCGCAAGCTAAGGAGCACTACGGTGATGTCAAGGTGCGCCCAGATTCTTTCTTGCGATGGCTCGGCCCCGCCCGACGCAGAATACGCCTGAAAAGACAACACCTCGCCAAGCACAGAAGGAGCAGCCGGGTCACGGGCGCGTCGCCAGTTCCCTGTCACCAAAGAGTTGGCGATATGCACGCTCCTCATGTCACCTCCGTTCCGCCGCCACCTGCACGAAGAAGTCCAGATCCTCCTCTCCGCCAGGCACCTCATCCAGCATGTTGTGACGGCTGGCCAGAAGCCGTGGATCCACTTCACGGCCAATGCACCTGTCGAGGAGCTTGAGCCTGGCTTCGACGAGCTCAAGCACAGCTTGGGCTGCTCGCGTTGCATCTCGAACGAGGGGAACATCACCGTGATTGTCGATGGACAGCTCCTCCAAGAGAAGGCGCGCACCGACGACGGCGTGGTTGATCTCCGACACTTCCCAGCGAACGGATATGACCGGACCAGACGTCTTGGTCTCGTCGGTATCTCTCCTCGTCACGGGGCACCTCCTTGTTCGCCTCGTAGCCGCGCCCACCTGGCCTCGACGAGACTGGCGGTGGCGTTCCGGGCGAGATGGGTGTAGCGCTCGGTCGCGTGGGTATCGGCGTGGCCGAGAAGCTCGGCGATGGCCTTCTGGCCGGCGCCCATCACGGCATAGCTCGACCCGACGGTGTGGCGGGCGCCATGGCTTGTGATCCGGCGAACCCCAGCCTCGGCTGCCAGCTCACGGTACCAACGATTCAGGATCTTGTTCGACAGTGGCCGGTCGCCGCGCGGGTCGGGAAAGAGTTGCTGTCCGTCGGTACGAAGCATCCACCGTCGAAGCTCCTCGGCGAGGTCCCGCGGAATGACATGAAACCTGGCCTTCTTGTTCTTCGGCGTCGAGACTTGCTTGCGAGCGATTGCTCGACGGATCCAGAGCCCGGGAACCTGAAGATCGAGGTCGCGCTTCTCAAGGGCTCGCAGCTCGCTGAACCGCATCCCGACGACAATCTGCGCTGTCAATGCGAGGTAGGCGAGAGGATCGCGGTCGCGCCATCCCATGAGAATCGCAATTGCCTTGGCTTCCTCGTCGGGAGTCCACCACTCGCGTCCTTCCTCGGCTGTCTTGTCCGACCGCATCCAGGCTGTCTTCCCGACGGGATTCTTCTCGACGATTCCGTACTCGATGGCCTTGTTGAAGACCCGGTGGAGGACGGCGAGGTGGTTGTTGATGGTCTTCGGCGAGTAGCCCTCGCCAAATTGGTGGTGCTCCTTCCGCTTGGCTGCTTTGAAGCGGTCGATGTCACGGGCAGTGATATCGCGCAGGGATTTGGATCCGAAGGCTGGCAGAAGATGGTTGTCGAGAATCGAGCGGTCACTCTCGACCTGTGACTCCCGAAGACCGCCGCCCGTCACGCTCGTCTCAAACCACTGCTCGGCGAACTCCTTGAACCTCGGTCCTGCATCGAAGTCGGTATGGGCTCGCTCATCGAGAGCATCGAGGAACTCACCCACCTTCCCGTCGGTGACAGCTTCCTTGGCTGTCTTGTGGAGGTCACGGAACATGCGGAGGGCCTCGACTTTCGTGGCAACCTCGAAGATGACGCCTCGCAGCTTGCGGCGCTCACCCTCGGGGAGAGTACCGACGACGAAGGTCAGTGACCTGTCGATGGTAGCGCCCCGGATCGGCTGAACCTGAAGCCGCTTCTTGATGACTTGTGCCATCGTTTCCTCCAACTTCGATGGGCTCGCCGAGGACGTCGGCGCGAAAGACCCGCTTGGTGTTGCCGAGGACTCGCACCGGTATCTGGCCAGGTGTGAGCTGTGGTCTTTCGCCGGGCGGAATCTCGACGAGGTGCAGTGTGATGCGTCGCCGGTCGATGCCAGCCCATGCAGCGAAGTCGGCGAGTGTCATCCCCTCGGCTTCGTCGCCACCGGTATCGCTTCCGGCGAAAAGCTCGGTGTGATACGCCAGCTCAGCCTCGATTGCACGCAAGTCGAGCGGCGGCAGCTTCGACCGCTGTTCTTGCCGGTGAAGGTAGTAGAGATGCCACCCTCGACGGGTGAGCCTCGGGGCATGGCCCGTGGCCAGCATTGCCGCTGCCGGCGGCCACGAGTAGGCTGCTGTGCGATCAATGATGCCGAGGATGAGGTCGGTGACTCCTTCAGCCGGGGGAAGCCGAGGAGCTTCGCCTCGCCCTCGTGTTGCCACGCAGCTGGCTCGCCGTGCCACGTCAGCGCCTTCCCTTGGCCCGAGGTCCAGGCTGGCATGTCCGCGTGGCCTCGGTGTGCCGGGGCGTGGATTCCGGGGCTGCCTGGTCCTCTGCCTCGGGCGGGAAAAGCTCGGGCTGGCAGCGCTCCCACTCTCGACGGCTGAGCCAACAGCGCCCGACGGGAAGCTCCCATTCATCAAGCGGCGCGTCTGGCCGGTCCGGCGGAGGAACGGTCATGCAGCCGTCGCAGTATTCGACCTGAACTCGGATCCAGCAGTCCCGGCTGTCGTGCTTGACCTTGCGCACAGTGACGATGCCCATGCTGTTGCCGAGACCCAGGGCGTAGTAGCTGGCGCCGATCCTGGGTGCGTCATTGCTCATCACGTTTTCTCCCGGGTGATGGGGGGTCGAGTGGTTGCTGAAAGCGAGTGGCCCAGACACGACTCGCTGGGCTGGGTGGGTTGCGGTTTTCACCCCAGTGGGGGTGCAGGGGACGGAGGGACGGTGGGGGACGGCGGATCCGTATTCTTTCCCCTTTTCTACTTCTCTACCGTCCTCGTAGAGCAACGATACCAATTCCACCGTCTCCGTCCGTCCTATCCGTCCCGGCCGGATTCTTGCGGACTGCCCTGCGGTCATGCCTTGCCCACGCAGGTCGCACATCGGCCCCTCGCTTCGTTCGTATCGATGCATTCCAGCAGGGCGCGCTCGAATCGCGCAGCAGGATCTTCCTCGCCGCGACAATCAAGCAAGATCCGCTCGAGTCGTTCGTCGGGAGCCTCGTCTTCACCCCAGATGTCGTCGATCAGCAGCGACGACTTGTTCTGCGGCATCCGTGTGCGCTGTGGCGCCCATCTTGCGGCCGGCGCTTCATTTCCTTCGAGGAACCGGATACCGCCCCATCCACGCTTCTTGCCGACCTTGCACGCCTTCAGTCCCTTGGAGCCCAGCACCCGCCCGAATTCCTCAAGGTAGATGCTGGGCTCGCCCGTCCCCACAGCCCACGAGCAGTAGGCGCTGTGCAGCTCTTCGGTGGAGGTCTTCCCTTCGCCGTCGAGGATGCAGCACTCGGTGATGAAGGTGCTGACAGGGTCCTGCTCCTCTCGGTATGCGGCTGTGGCCTTCACAACCTCCTCCGGCTCATCGAGGCAGTCCCGCTGCCAGGCGAGGCACCCCTCCACAGCCCACCGCAAGATGCCAGCCAACTCCTGCCGGAGCTTGACCGGCAGGTGCTTGTCGCGCTCGTGCGCCGGGATCTGCACCTCGAAGGGGATAAGCCGAATGCGACGCCAAAAGCCCTCGCTGGTGTCTGCCACCTCTGGCTTGTGGTTGGTCGCCAGCCAGAGTTTGAACTCGGGGGTGAACTCGAAGAACTCCTTGTAGAGGAACCGGGCGGTCACCGTGTCACCGCCAGTGACGTTCTTAACGAGCGCAGCGGCCAGTCGGCTGCCACCTTCGGTCTCGGACACCGTCACCAGACGTGCGCCGACGAGGGCCGCAACATCGTTGGGGATGCGGTCGTGCTTCTTTGCCAAGAATGTCGTCGAGTCCGCAACGCGGGTGTAGTTCCCGACCACGTGACGCATCGCTTCAAGGTAGGTGCTCTTGCCGTTGGCACCGGCACCATGGAGCATGAAGATGCAGTGCTCCGATGTGTCGCCGGTCAGGCTGTAGCCTGCCGCCCGCTGGAGAAAGGATCGAACGGCTGGGCTGGGGATGACCCGTTCGAGGAATCGCTCCCAGGTCGGACAACACGCATCGGGATCGTAGTCCACGGGCGCCAGCTTGGTGACCAGGTCAGCTCGTTCGTGTGGACGAAGCTGCCCAGTCCGCAGGTCCAGCATCCCGTTGGCGCAGTTCAAGAGCCAGTGGTCGGCATCCAGGTCTCGGGCGCGCAGAACGATCCCTTCCAGGCTCGCCGCCAGCTTGATCATGGCCTCGATCTTCGCGGCACTCTCGCTCTTGACGGCGTGCCGCCACAGAGCCTTCTGCAGATCCTCGGTGGGGGCGTTCTCCGCCTCCGCATAGATGGAGCGCACCGTCTCGGCGGCACGCCGCTTCAGTTCCTCGGTCTCGTCTAGCGCCCATCGCCGTTCGTCCCAGACGTGCCAGCCGCCCCGCCCATTGATGAACCTGATGTTGTCGCGGTGGCGTGACGCCAACCGCTCGGCATTGCCCAAGTCTGTTAAGGCGAAACGCTGGGGCTGGGTGGCATTCGCAGCCGCTTCGTTCGGGTCCTCGGCGTCCGTCGGGCTGGCGATGGCTTCGACGATGAGCCGTTCGAAATCCTCGCGGGTAGCCCCATGCTTCGCCACCCATTCGTTCGCATCCTTGACGCCATCGGGAAGCCTGACATCGGCGAAGGGCACACCAGGAAACATCCGACGAAGCCTCTTGCGCGCCTTTTCGCCTGCATCGTCGTTGTCCGTGACCACGTACACAATGCGCTTCCCCTCGAAGGCCGCGCCGAAATCCGGCTTGATGATGCTCGCTGCCGGCAGCCCCACCGCCGGGAAGCCGAGAGCATCGAGTGTCATGGCATCCATTGGGCCCTCAGCGACGAGCAACTCTTCCGCGCCGACAGCGGCGGCCGCGTGGAAGAGGTCCCGCGGCCGGCCGGGTAGCGAGTGGTAGCGGTCACCACCCATCTTCTGCGCCATGTCGTCGGTGAGCCGGTACAGCAGGTTGGCGACCTGGCCGGCCGCATCCCGAACAGGAATCAGGACGGCGCCAGCCCACCGCACCCGCAGGTGGCTGTAGTTGTCGCCTGGCGCAACCAGCACGCCAGCCTCGACACACAGCTCGGAGGCGAAACCTCGCTCTTGGCAGAGGCGGTAGATGAGGCCGGCCACAGCTTCGCCGAGCTGGAACTTGGCGATGGTCTCGTCGGGAAGTCGGCTGCGCAGGTAGTCGCGAACACCCTTGGTGATGTGCTTCTGGCCCAGCTCGACGGTGGCCTCCCACACAGCGCGAACCTCGGGCGAGGGTGGCTCGGGCTTGTGCTCGCGTTCTATCGGCGTTGTCTCATGATGTTCGCTCACTCCGTCGGGTACAGGCCGGCCGAGCTTAGTTGCCAGGGACCGCAGCGAACGGCCACCCTCCTGGCACACAAAGCAGATCCACTTCCCGCTCGCCTTCTCGACGTACAGCTTGTTGGCCTTGCCACACAGAGGGCAGCCGCAGATCCATTCCTTGCCGCTCCCATCCTCACCGACGACACTCAGCTCAAGCTGTTCAAGATGATGCTCCTCGATCATTCTCGACCTCCGTCCAGGTCAAAGAGGGGCGAAGGGCTGGGCTCGGACGGGAACCCGAACCCTTCATCACGGCCTGCAGAGCCGCTGCCCCTGCCCTCGATCCTCAGTTGCTCCCGTTGTCATCGCCGCATGCAGCGTTCTACCGTTGCGCAGAGAGCGCCATCGTTTCTGGTTTCCCTTCAACGACCTTGACGATCTGCGCCGACTCACTCCTGGCCCGCTGCTGCCTCACCCGCTGCACCTTGTTGAACAGCCGATCGCCGATGATGGCCGGGTGCTTGTTCCAGCGGACCTGGCCGCTGTAGCGGACCCTGCCGGTGTAAAAAATGTTGGACAGAATCCCCTCAGCCCCCGACGGTGACAGCTCGCAGTCCACACGCTTGATGAGAGCCCCCATCCCGTAGCGACCCGAGGAGAACTCCTTGTACAGCCGCTCGACGATGGCAGCCTCACCCGGTTCCATGATGAAGTCCTGCTCTGACCCGCGTGGTGCCCGCCGGTAGCCAAAGGGAACCGGCCCGCCATTCCAGCCCCCACGACTTCGGCGCCGGCCTTAAATGGATCCACTGGCGGCGGTTTTGGAGATCCACTGACGGTTGCTGTGATTGTGGTTGGAGGCAGGGTCCCTATCGGTACCAGGTCCTGCACGTTCGGTGAGCAGTCGTTCTTGGTAGGGGATCCCTCGTGGTCGGCGAGAGCG
>JAZDLZ010000008.1:0-2996 GCA_043801535.1 Pseudomonadota bacterium | reverse complement strand
AGACAGACCAACGAGATGGGTTTGCAGCAGATCCTGGAGCCCGATCGGACTGGCGCCTTTCGAATCCCCGCAAAGTCGCGGTATCTGGTATTGGTCGTTGCTTTTCTGTCGATCGCGTTGCTGGCCGGCCTGCTGACTGGGAGTATTTGGTATCTAAGGGATCGCCAGGCTGCTGACAGGCAGCGCTCACCCTCTACTACTACTCAGTCGCAGCCCTGATGATGAGCGGCGCAGGTTTCTCCTACCGTGCATCCGCACCGCGCGTCTTGACGATCATCCTCGCAGGTGGCGAGGGCACGAGGCTCATGCCGCTCACGCGAGAGCGGGCAAAGCCTGCGGTACCGATGGGCGGGCGGTATCGTCTCGTCGATTTTGTGCTTTCCAATTTCGTGAACAGCGAATTCCTGAAGATCAAAGTACTCACTCAGTACAAGTCGGATTCGCTGATCACTCATCTGACCAGAGGTTGGCGGCTGTCCCAGACTCTCGACTTCTTCGTCGAGATAGTCCCTGCCCAGATGCGGACTGGCCGGACATGGTTCCGTGGCTCAGCGGACGCTCTCTTTCAGTCCCTGAACGTGGTCACCGACGAACATCCAGACTACGTGTGCGTCTTCTCTGCCGACCATATGTACAAGATGGATATTCGACAGATGCTCGATTCGCACATTCGATCGGGCGCCGACATGACGGTGCTTGCAGCGACGGTGCCGAGAGAGCAGGCGGGAGCGCTGGGCGTCTTGACCATAGACTCTTCTGGGCGGATGACGTCGTTTGCCGAGAAGGTTCCCGATCCTCCGGGGCTGCCTGGCCGGCCGGGATGGTGTCTGTGCTCGATGGGCAATTACATATGGAACACCAAGGCGCTGATCGCCGAGCTCAAGCGGGACGCGCTATCGGTCGGCGATTCGCAGCACGATTTTGGCCGCAACATTCTTCCTTCGCTGGTGGGGCGAGTACCGGTTGCGGTCTACGAGTTCGAGAAGAACTCCGTCCCGGGAGAGGACGAGAGGGCTCGAGGCTACTGGCGGGAGATCGGAACGGTGGCAGCCTACTATGCGGCAAACATGGATCTCGTCCAGGTCAATCCAGTGTTCAATCTCCACAACCAACGCTGGCCGATCCGCACCTGGTCGCGTCCTTTCCCGCCCGCCAAGTTCGTGTTCGCTGACAAACAGACCGAGAGAATGGGACTGGCGACCGACTCGTTGGTGTCCGAGGGATGCATCATAAGCGGTGGGAGAGTGAACCGCAGTATTCTCTCGCCCAATGTTCGCATCAACAGCTACTCATACGTCGAGAAGTCGATCCTTTTCGAAGGGGTTTCGGTCGGCAGGCGTGCGTTGGTCCGACGAGCGATTGTCGACAAGAACGTGCAAATTCCCGAAGGCTGTCGCATCGGCTACGACCATGACGAGGATCGGGCACGCGGCCTATCGGTAATCAGGGAATCGGGAATCGAAGGAATGGAGGGAATGGATGGCACGGAAGGAATAGTGGTGGTGCCAAAGGCACATAAATTCTGATCTCCGTTGCCGAATGACGTACCCCGATCGAGAACAGGCACGAGCACGACCCACGACAACCTGCGCGAAGGTGTTTGGCACTACCGATGATTGACGTTCTCTTCCTGTGGCATATGCACCAGCCGTGCTACCGGGAACCGAACAGCGGGCAGCCGGTGCTTCCGTCGGTTCGCCTGCATGCTTGCTCTGGGTACCTGGACATGGCGCGGGTGCTCGAGCGGCGACCCGAGACCAGAGTGACGGTCAATCTCACCCCGTCGCTGATCGAGCAAATCGAGGAGCTGGTGGCCGGCGTTCGTGACAAGCTCGAAGTACTTGCCGAGCGGAACAGCGATTCTCTCGGCGATGACGAAAGGCAACTGGTCATCGCCCGTTCATTCAGCGTCAAATGGAGCACGGGTATCGACCCTCGACCTCGATATGCCGAGCTCTTGGCCAAGCGCGGCCGAGATCGTGGAGCCGAACGCGGCGAGCACGACCGTTCGTATGGCCATGGTCGCGAGCGCGAGCACGAATACGAGCGCGAGCACGGTAAGCGTACCTGCGGACGTTCAGGTAGGCACGGGAATGGCGCCAGCGATGGGTCTCGATTCACGACCGCAGATATTCGCGACCTGTGCTGTCTGTTCTTGCTCGCCTGGCTCGGTTTCGCCGCACGCGAGGACGCCCCGGCGATTGACGAGCTCGATCGCAAAGGACGCGACTTCACCGAAGACGACAAGGCGGTGCTTCTCCAGGCAGTACGAACCGCGGCCGGCCAGGTTGTCCCGTCCTGGAAGCGGCTGGCACTGCGAGGTCAGGTCGAGCTCTCGACTAGTCCGTACTATCACCCCATTGTGCCGTTGCTCTGCGACAGCGAGATAGCGCGCGTATCACGACCGCAGGATTCCTTGCCTGCCAGATTCGCTTTCCCCGAAGACGCGCTAGCACAAATCAAGCTCGCCCAGATTGCCCACGAACGTACGTTCGGCAGCCTTCCCAAGGGCATGTGGCCTCCGGAAGGGTCGCTGTCGACAGAGGCAATTGCCCTCTATGAGACGTGTGGGCTCGCTTGGCTGGCAGGAGACGAAGAGGTGCTGGTTCGTTCGCTCGGCATCGATCCGACTGCAACGAACGCTGTCGCGCGCGCCCGTACCCGTCACTATCACCATCGCGGCGTCTCGCTCTTCTTTCGCAACCGCGATCTGTCCGATCGAATTGGCTTTCGCTATTCCGAGTTGCCCGCGGCCACCGCGGTTGCCGATTTTCTCGCCGGGGTGCAGGGCTGCGGTGAATCCCAGGGGGTGGTTGGAGTTTTTCTCGACGGGGAGAACGCCTGGGAAGGCTATCCCCGGCATGGCGCCGACTTCCTTTTCAGCCTGTACGATGCGCTCCACAATGCAGCCCGTGCCGGCATCATGAGGGCGCGTACCCTCAGCGATACGTTGGCAGATCGAGGCCCGGGTACCAATCTGGCAGGTGTCCATCCTG
>JAZDLZ010001099.1:0-10231 GCA_043801535.1 Pseudomonadota bacterium | reverse complement strand
ACCAAAGACCGAGAACGGCCTGCGCTCCCTCGGGTGCCTTGTCATGTCCATCCGACCGAGACACGTCCACGTCGGGTATCGCTGACGCTCTGGTTTCGCCGCCATCGACGGGGGACCAACGAGCAACGATCACACCCCTCGCCAAGAATGAGCTTGACCTTCGGCGCATTCGTGTGCTAGAAGGCATTCATGTATTGGGCGGCCCCTGGTTGCCCAATACTGGGCAAATAGGGTCACGTGGCGCCGTGGCGCCTCATGGGCAATTGGAGCGTAGAGATGCGAAAGAGAACAAAGAGCCTCTCTCTAGCGATGGCAGGTGTGCTTGCGCTCGTATTGGCGATGGTGGGTGGTGCAGTCATTCTGTGGAGGCTTCCCGCTGCCCAGAAGGATGAGACAGGGTCGATACATGCCAAGCCGCTCCAGCCTAGTGGCCCGAGTGGCGTCACCGCGGAATCCAGGGACAGCAAGGATCGGGCAGATGCCCACATCCTCGCGGATCCGACCCCGCGGTACACTGCGGCCGCTGCCTTCTCGAAGCGCGACGAGGCAATGCGAAAACTGATTGCCGACCTGGCGAATCAATTCTCCAAGGAAGAGCTTGCGATCATTGAGAAATACTCCGTAGAGCACCTGGACGAGGCCGTGATCGACGCCGAGAACCATTACCACGAGTCATCGAGCGAGAATCGCGACGAAGCAGAGAGACACTACCATCGGGTTCTGAACCTGGTGGCGAAACTCACCCCACCACGCGCCCAATCGCCCAGCGAAGAAGATGCCAAGGTCGCCGCAGCCTACGAGGAATACGGGCGCATCCTCAAGAAGGAAGAAGCGAGACTGTCTAAACTGCCACCAGCAGAAGCGGCCCGCGAGCGGTCGCGAATCAAGGAATCTGTGCTCGGAGATGCTTTGGGGCAGTAGGGAACAACCACAGGCTTGGAAAATAGGGAGGAATAGTCGTGCAGAGAGAAGAGAAGAGAAGAGGTCCCATGAGAATGCTTCCGCAATTCGAGCATTGCGAATTGGCAGCATGGTCGCGGCAACACTTGCAGGCTCCTTGAGCGCAGGGAACGCCATCGCTGCAACGGTCTATTCGGCAGAGCGAGAAGCATCGCCATTCATTTGGAAGCTACAATACTTCGAGGCAGGCAAATCGTACAAAATCGAAACCAGGAATTTGAAATTGACATGGTCCGATACCGTGCTCCATGTTCTGCTGTTCAAGGATGGCAGATATCAACAAGTGGCTGCCAATGACGACGATCCTGCTCTCCTCTTTACTGGTTCCCGGGCTTCCAGGATAGATTTCAAGCCGCCGGAGTCCAATTGGTATAGAATCCTCGTTCGCGCACACTTGACCCTGTCGGGCGGAACCGCCGACCTGTATATCAATGACTCGCCGGTGCTAATAGGAAACAGATTCGGGGGAGACGTCAATGGCATCAATATTGGGGACGGAGACGACATTCGAGTAGTCGGGACACGCCGGGGCTTTGGCAACGACTTCATGGTGTTCCTCCTGAAGGGCACCGAAACACTCTCGGCGCTCGATGATGACAGCGGGCCAAAGCTATACCCTCACCTCCACAACTTTGGCTATCAGGGCTACGCCATGTTGGTTTGGGGACTCTATCCTGGAAGCAACGGATATGCTCGATTGATGGTTCAACCCAATACCGCCTACCTTTCCAGTACGTACGATGGTGACAGCGTGGCGCCTGACCTCGAGTATCTGGCCGGAACCGACCCCACTTCGCCCGACACAGACAAGGACGGCATTCCGGACGACTACGAGATGTTCGGCGGAAACGACGACTTCCGGTGGTCGTTCTCGGAGAGCGCAAGCCCAACTCGGCGCAATGCCTACGTCGAAATCGACTGGATGGTGGGGGCACCCAATCCAGAATGGGAAGCCACGTCACCACGCCCGACCCTGCCGCCAAACGGGGCCGACATCTTCAATGTGGATGGCAATACCGACGTCTACGTTGAGCCAGGCAATGCGGTCCCTTGGCATGAATACGTGGACTTTGAATGCTCCGCAGGTATTACGGATTGCGTCGAATTCGTTGACATCAAGGCTTCCCATTTCTCCACCCAGTACCCAGAACGCCGATTCATCTTTCACTACGCCATCTTTGCGTTCCAAACTGAAGTCGGTGCCCTGGGGCTTGGAGAGCTCTTCGGAAACGATCTGATCGTCGCCATTCCCCTGCACAATATCTCGCCAGTCATTTTTAACCCAGTCCTTGGAGTGAAAGACAGCGAACAACTCGGGATATTCATACACGAATTCGGCCACAATCTCGGACTTGACCACAATGGCAATGAATCCCCGGTCGGTTTTGATGGGGTCTCGATTGGCAATAGCATTGTCCATAATAGCGTAATGAACTATCACTACACCCTTTCGGGGACCACCACCGGACGCTACACGTATTCTCATGGAACGAATGGGTGCGCTCCGTGCGAGACTTCGCCCAAGTTAGCATGCGTTCTGGCCGCGAAGATTCCACAGGTATGCGAAGACCTTTTCACCTGTGATTGCGATCGTGACGACTGGTCAATCGTTGACTACTCGCCTGTTGGGCACGGACAATGGGCTTCTTTTGCCGTCTCCCTGGAGATTGCCCCAGGGACAGACAGTGGGTCTGGCGACCAGGATGAGCATGGTCACGACCATCGAGTCCTGACGCACGAGGATTCGAGTGTCCGCAAGACCAAGCGACCATTCGATCCCACAGAGGAGCTGGGAGAACGCGAGCACAAGTACCCAAAGGAGACCAGACAGGACCGGATTGACCGAGTAGCAGAGCGCCTCAGGCTAGCAACATCCCGGGGCCTCGAAGAAGGGGTCGATTTCCACGTTTCGTCCAACGGAGAGCACCTCATCGCCGAGTGAAGGTGAAGGACCATGAAGAAGCGAGAATCAGGAATCTGGGCTACTGGTCTCTCTTGGGGAGCGTGCATCAGCTTGTCTTGCTTGGGATGCCAGGAAGCATCCTCGGATCCGGATGCGCACCACGACTCGGCACCAGACGCGGCAATAGACGAGCGATGCGTCTTTCCTGAATTCAACGAGGCGAGCTGCATAGTCGTTACCTACAGAGAACAGTCGGAATACCCGGAGCAACCGCCAATTGTCTGGTCCCGCCAATTCACTGTTGGAGAAAGAGGGGATAGGTACCCTGGTACCGAGACCTACCTTTGTTGGTCCGACAATTTCCTCGGCAAGACGGAGGAGAATGCGGACGCAAAGCTAATATTCAGTCTGCCCTATGACAAGGACAAGGATGGTGACAACACTCTCTTTGCGACTATCGGAATCGGTGATGTCTTACTATTGAAATGGACCTTGCAGGTTACATCTTGCCTTTCTGGCCAAGATGCGCCAGGGATTGCCCGGGAACCAAGGACGCTGAATGAAACCGAACTGCGGAGCAAGGAGGGCGAGCTCCTCCTTCTCTACGTCGAAGCCGCTCCGCTGGCCGATAATGGCGTCGTTCTCCTGGAACCTACGCTGACTCCAGAGATCAGTGTTTCTTGGAAAAACCTTGGATGTCCATCTACCCCCAACCGATCTGGGACTCCGAGTGGTGAAATCCCGGTCGAGATCCGCGTCAGCGCCAAGGCCAGTGGCGAAGAGGCTGCTGCGACGTTCGGGCATCGAGATTCATTGACGATTGGCGGATCAAGGTATGTGCTGGCGGTGGCCAGGGCCTTCGTACACGAAAAGGCGGACGGATGTGGTCACACAAAATGGTTGCTCTACCGGGAAGATCTTTTCGTTCCGGGACGGTATCCGTTCCAAGACGAGGCTGCCGGCCAATGAACGGCTCGCCAATCGACCAGCCGAACCCCACCTCCGAGCTCCCTGACAACAACGTCGAGCTGTAGCTCAGCTACGTATCACCACTCGCCGATCTATCCGCGACCGCCGCAACGCCGGATGCCAAACCTTCACGGGTTGCGGAGCTCCTGCTCGACCAGTCTTGCCCTTGCCTGCCAGGCGGTAGGATGCGATCGTCGCTGCGCGGATTCAAGGTCCGCGTGCGTCCATTGGTTGGCAGCCAGGCGTTGCTTTTTCGTTTCCGGGTTGGGAGAGACTATCGTCCGGTTGGACTAGTAGTTGGTGCTAGTCGAGCCTCGCGATGCGCTATCGTCGCTTCATGACCGATTCCGAAACAGATTCCCCCAAGCGCTCGCCTCACGAGCTCTTCAAGGAAGGCTACGCAAGCATACTCGAAGGATTGGCGCTGCTCGGCTACAAGGTCGACGCCGACGAGAATTTCCGCGACACTGCCGATCGCGCTGCCCGAGCTATTGCCGAGATGGTCCTCCCCGTGGCCGAGGCCGAAAAGGAAGCCAAGGATCTGCTGTCGCATTCGTTCCCAGCCAAGTACGAGGAGATGGTTATCTCCAAGCACAACACGGTCTTCGGCATTTGTCCGCACCATCTCCTGCCGGTCATGTACCGGATCAGCATGGCGTACATCCCACACCGCAAAGTCATCGGGCTCAGCAAGCTGTCTCGCCTGGCCGACCTCCTGGCGCGCCAGCCAATCCTTCAGGAAGACCTCACCCACGAGCTTGCCCGAATTCTTCACGTCGACCTGGAAAGCCTGGGCGCGGCAGCCTACGTGGAGGGCTTCCATCTCTGTATGGCAGCGCGAGGAAGCCGTACCCACGAGGCACGCATCGTGACCAGCGCCGTGCGCGGCGTGTTTCTCGCCAAGCCGGCAACGCGCCAGGAGTTCCTCGACCTGGTCACTGCTTCCTCGCCGGGGTTACCGTAGACCGATCGGTGTTCTAGATGCGGTCGAAAATGCGTCGGGCACGAGCTCGAGCGTTGGACACTACCCGGCCGACGTCGAGCGTCGATAGCTCCCGATCGCGGACGAGGGCGCGGCCAGCGACAACGACGTGGCGCACGTCTGCTGCCCGGCAAGAATAGACCAGAGCGGCATAGGGAGACTCGGCCGGGACTACGTGAGGCTCGACAAACGAGACGACGGTCACGTCTGCTTGCTTGCCGACTTCGAGAGAACCGATCTGTTCCTCTAGTCCGAGAGCTTGGGCTCCACCCATGGTGGCCATCCTGACTACGTCTCGAGCGGGGAGGGCGGCTGCACCGAGTCGTGGCTTGGGAAGCAGGCCTGCGAGACGCATCTCCACGAAGGCATCGAGGTTGTCGTTGCAGGGCGCTCCGTCGGCACCCAGCGAGACATGGACGTTGGCTGCCAGCATCTCCGGCACCTTTGCAATGCCTGATCCGAGCTTCAGATTCGCCGACGGGCAATGAAGGACACGGGTCCCTGTCTCCGCCAACCGCTGGAGGTCGTCGCCTTCGAGCCAGACGCAATGAGCGAGACCCACGTCGGGACCGAGCAGACCGAGGCTGTCCAGGTACGCAATGTTGCTGACCCCGGTCCGTTCGCGGACGAGCTGGCACTCGCTCGGGCTCTCGCTGGCATGGGTATGGATACGGGCGCCGAGGCGGCGAGCCTCCGCTGCCACGCCCTCGAGGAGCTCGGCGCTACAGGAGAGCGCAAACCGGGGAGCATAGGCATAGCGCAGGCGACCGTCGGACTTGCCGTGCCAGGCCTTGCAGAGCGCTTCGCTCTCCTCGAGGGCGTCGCTGGTCTTTTCGCGAAGGGCGGCAGGGAAACCCTCGGCTGCGTCCATCAAGACCTTGCCGACCGCTGCTCGTATTCCTGCTTCGTTGACGACGGCGAAGATCGCCTCGGTGTGACGCACGGTGCCCATGTCCTGGATCGCCGTTGTCCCGCCGAGCAACAGCTCGACACAGGCCAGACGTGCAGCCGCCTCGACGTCGCCCGCGTCGAGCGTCGCCTCGTACGGCCAGGTGACTCGGCGAAGCCAATCCAGCAGCGAGAGCCCATCCCCTCTGCCGCGCGCCAGAGTCTGGCAGGTGTGCACGTGCGACTGCACCAGGCCCGGCAGAACGAAACAGCCGCTGGCGTCGAGAACTTCGTACTCGCGCGCCACTGGTACCGCGTCACCGCCCACCTGAGCTATGACCCCGTCTCGGCACACCAGATCGCCGGCCTCGATCCGCCACAAGGGATCGACAGTCACTATGGTGCCGCCGCGGATGATGAGCTCCGACTCGCATCTCTCCCCGGCATTCCCCCCGGCATTCCCCCCGTTCCTCTCCCTGTTCCGCTGCGATGTACCGCTCATGACGACGATCGTGCGCCCGCGCTCGGCTGGCCGAGACTGGTGGGACTGAAGGCGTGGGGCAGCAGCTCGCGCAGGGACATCACCCGTTGCTCTCCAGCAGTATTGCCGGCGATGACTCGGAGCTCTTCCGCGTCGGTCGCGAACTCGGCGATGGTCTGCAGACACATGCCGCAGGGCATGGCCGGAGGAGAAGACGACGTGCAAACGGCGATCGCCTCGATGCGGCGCGCTCCCTCGAGAACCGCCCGGGCAATGGCAATCCGTTCGGCACAGAGGCAGAGTCCGTAGGAAGCGTTCTCGACATTGGCGCCCACGGCAGTGCGACCGCCGGCGAGAACTGCGGCGCCCACCGCGAATCCAGAATAGGGAGCGTAGGCGCTGCTCCGGGCAGCGCTGGCCATGCCAAGCAGCTCTTCGTCGGTCATGGTGCCTCGCGGTTGCCAATCGCTGCCACCACCTTCTCGAGCAGGGCAACGAAGTACGGCTGGGCTTTGGCTGCCATGGCGGTCACCTCTTCGTGAGAGAGCGCGGTGCCGGAGTAGCCTGAGCCCAGGTTCGACACGCACGATACTCCCAGGACTCGTGCTCCGGCGCGATTGGCGGCTATCACCTCGGGCACGGTGGACATTCCGCAGAGATCCGCTCCGAGAATGCGGAGCATCCGCACCTCGGCTGGGGTCTCGTAGGCTGGTCCGGGCATGCCAGCGTAGACTCCTTCGCGGAGCCGGGATCCGAAGAGGCGCACGGCGATGTGCTGGGCGAGCTCCCGCAGCTCGGGGGCATATGCCTGGGTCATGTCCACGAACTGCGGTCCGAGTCGCTCGTCGTACTCGCCACGCAAGGGGCTGTCAGGGAAGAAACTGAGATGATCTTTGATCAGGACGAGCTCGGCCGGCTTCAGGTGCGGATTGACCGCTCCTGCCGAGTTGGTGATGACCAGGTACCGGCAACCGAGAAGGACGAGGGTGCTGATCGGGAAGGTTATGGTCTTGAGATCGTAGCCCTCGTAGAAGTGAGCGCGTCCTTGCATGACCGCACACTTGGTGCCGCCAAGAGTGCCGACTACCAGGCGTCCGGAGTGCCCGGCGACTTTCGATACGGGGAAGTGAGGAAGATCGCGATATTCGATGGCGGTCCGGTCGACGAGACGATCGGCAAAGGCGCCCAATCCTGAACCGAGGACGACTCCGACGGTAGGGTCGCTGGCTCCGATCTTGGCTCGGATTACCGATGCGGCTACCCCTAGCTGATCGAATATCGGAACTCGAAGAGTGTGAAACCGCTGTCCTTGATGACTCACCGCAGCACCTCCATGATCATCGGCGGAACGCTGGCCTCCGCAGTACTGGTTGCTTCGTCGATGCCGTAGGCGTCCCTGATGAGCGATACAGCCTGCTCGCAATCTGGGGTGCGGCAGTGGATCTCCGCCAACGGCTGACCGTGCTCGACGCGTTCGCCAAGACGAGCAAGAGCTCGAATTCCCACGGCATGGTCGATCGCATCCTCCTTGCGCTGGCGGCCCCCGCCGAGCGCAATCATTGCCCGACCCAGGGCTGCGGCATCGACAGAGACGACGGTGCCTGCGCGAGGAGCGAGGACGACTTTTCTCGCCGGAGCCTGCGGCAAGACTTGCGCAGGGGAATCGCAGACCCGCGGATCGCCTCCCTGGGCGACGACGATCTCGCGCATCTTCTCCAGGGCACGACCGTCGTCCAGCGTCCGGGCGATCACTGTTGCTCCTTCTCCGGCGTCTCGTGCGGCATTGCCCAATACCAGCATTTCGGCGCCGAGAGCAATGACCAGGGAGCGAGTGTCGCCAGGCCCGCCGCCTTTGAGCACGTCGATCGATTCCTCGACTTCGAGCGCATTGCCCACGTACCAGCCGATTGGCTGCTCCATCGACGTCAAGAGCGCAGTCACCCGCTTTCCTGCCTGGCGACCGATCGTCTGGATTGTCGTGGCCAGCTCTCTCGCCTGCTCCTTCGTCTTCATGAACGCACCGGAGCCGACCTTGCAGTCGAGCACCAGAGCGTCGAGCCCCGCCGCCAGCTTCTTGGCCATGATCGAGGAAGCAATGAGCGGAATCGAGTCGACCGTGGCAGTGACGTCACGCAGGGCGTAGAGCTTGCGATCGGCAGGCGCAATCCGTTCGGTTGCTCCGATGAGGCACGCCCCGATCTTGGCGACTATCTCGCGAAACCTGGGAATATCGAGGTCGACGCGAAATCCGGGGATCGACTCGAGCTTGTCGAGAGTCCCGCCGGTATGTCCCAGACCGCGGCCAGCAATCATCGGCACTGCAATACCGCAAGCGGCAACGGCGGGAGCGAGCGGCAGGCTGATCTTGTCACCAACACCGCCAGTCGAGTGCTTGTCGACCTTCGGGGCGGGGACGCCGGAGAAATCAATCGTCTCGCCCGAGCCGACCATCGCCGCTGTCCAGTGCGCCAGCTCTTCCTTGGACAAGCCGCGCCAGAAGATCGCCATCAGCATGGCGGCGGCCTGGTAGTCGGGAATCGAGCCGTCGACCACCCCGGCGACGAAGCCACGGAGCTCTTCGGCAGTCAGGATCCCGTTGTCGCGTTTCCGGCGAATCACCTCGCTCGGCGCGAAGCGGCCGGCGATCGGATAGGTCGTCGATTCGGGCGTCACCGGGTGACCTCCTCGAGGAAGCTCGTCCCGCAGGACGGAGACGATACCGCGAAAACCTCGGCGAGGGTAGCGCCGACGTCGGCGAAGGTCGCTCTCGTTCCGAGTTGTACTCCCGGGACCACGCTTGGGCCACAGACCAGGAGCGGCACTTCCTCGCGAGTGTGGTCGGTTCCCGGGGTGGTGGGATCGTTGCCGTGGTCGGCGGTGATCACGAGCATATCGTCCGGCGTGAGCTTCTCCTCGAGCGCCGGGAGCAGCGAATCCAGCTCGGCCAGGCAGCGCGCGTACCCCAGGAAGTCGTTGCGGTGTCCGTAGAGAGTGTCGAAGTCCACCAGATTGGCGACAATCAATCCCGCGGGAACCCGTTCGAGAACACCGATGGTTCTTTCCATCCCGTCCCGGTTTCCCTCGGTGTGAATCTCCTCGGTAATCCCGTGACCGGCATAGATATCGCCGATCTTGCCAACGCCGACGACAGGGATGCCGCTCGCGGCGATGCAGTCGAGCACGGTGGGCGCGGGTGGCGGCATCGACAGGTCCCGGCGATGGTAGGTCCGACGAAAGCTGGAGCCGTCTTCGCCAACGAAGGGGCGGGCAATGACGCGACCGACTCGCCAGGGATCGAGGATCTCGCGAGCCGTCCGGCATATGTCGTATAGCTCGTCGAGCGGCACCACATCCTCGTGGGCGGCGATCTGAAACACCGAATCGATGCTGGTGTAGACGATCAGCTTGCCAGTCCGCAGGTGCTCGCTCCCGAGCTCGCGCAGGATCTCGGTGCCAGAGGCTGCCTTGTTGCCGATCACCCCGCGGCCTACTCTGCTGGCGAGCTCGTCGATAATCGTCGTCGGGAAACCCGCCGGAAAGGTAGCAAAGGAATCGGCAATGCGAAGGCCCGCAAGCTCCCAGTGTCCAGTCGTAGTGTCTTTTCCGACCGAAGCCTCCCTCATCCGACCCACAGCGCCGGCAGGCTCCGGCGAGGGCGGGACCCCGTCGACGCGTGCAGCGTTGCCGAGCCCGAACCGCTGCAGGTTGGGCAGACTGAGGCCACCGACCGCGCGGGCAATGTTGCCCAGAGTATCGGCGCCCGCATCACCGTAGGCCGCCGCGTCTGGGGCACCGCCGCAGCCGACCGAATCGAGAATCAGGAGAACGACGCGCTTGAAGAGACTCGGAGCTCGCAAGGATTTCCTCCCGTCGAGCGATTCCTGCTCGACGGTAGCGGGGGTCTTCGTGTTGGTGGTCGCCGGGAAAGCAGTTTCGGTTCTACCCATGTGGCAAATCTCGAGGGCGGGATTATTGCATACGCCATGTCCAAACTCGCTTCATTCTGCTAAACCTTAGTCGCGAATGTGCAGCTAGACTTGGGCTCCCA
>JAZDLZ010001095.1:0-4163 GCA_043801535.1 Pseudomonadota bacterium | reverse complement strand
CGGCTCGCACCTGAATAGGCGGCCGGAATCCCGGATCAAATCAATCGGTTGGCCACCGTCGATCGAGCAATCGCCGGCGACTCTCCGGGACACACTTCGTTTCGAGGGTCGAGGGTCGACGGCGACTCCTCAACTCAGAGTAAGTAGAAGGCTAGGAGCATGACCTCAACACATTCGCGAACGGGACTTGTTCAAGTGTACACCGGTACAGGCAAGGGCAAGACCACCGCCGCGCTCGGGCTTGTTCTGCGAGCGGTTGGCAAAGGACAACGAGCCCTCGTCATCCAATTCATGAAAGGACAGACACGCTACGGCGAAATCGAAGCGATTGGCGCTCTTGCCGGCGCCACGATCGAGCAGTACGGGAGGCCGGATTTCGTCGATCGGCGAAATCCCGCGGCAATCGATCGCGAGCTCGCGGAACAGGGCCTGGCGCGAGCACGCCTGGCAGTCTCCTCGGGGGAGTACGATCTGGTCGTTCTCGACGAGCTGAACGTTGCCCTGGACTACGGATTAGTGCGGGAGCCCGAGGCGCTGGAGGTCATCAGCAGTCGGCAGGCCCACGTCGAGGTGGTGGTGACTGGACGGAGCGCACCTGCGAGCATCATCGACCTCGCCGACCTGGTAACGGTGATGGCCGAGGTCAAACATCCCTACGCGAAAGGAGTTCCTGCTCGTGAGGGAATCGAGTACTGATCGTAGCCTCCCTCGTTGGCGAAAAGCCGTGGAATCCGTAAAATCCTTGCCTATGGATTCACGCCAAGCAGATGACATGCTAGCCGACGTGGAAGTCGTTCCGTGCATCGAGACCTCGCTCGCCTACGCGAAAGAAGTGCGCGACGCCTGCCTCGCCGCCGACATTCCAGTGCTACTCTGGCGAGGAGAGAAGTGCGCCACGCTGGGCTGCGCGCCTCGAGTACAGATCCTGGCCCGCGAAGAAGACCTCCCACGAATCACCTCGCTGCTGCACGATCGCTGGCGCGAGCTGGCGGAACGAGAAGGAACAGTGCTGTTTTCTTCGTCCTCGGGCGCCTCGCCAACGGCAACACCCCCACCCCCGCACGCCGAGGCGCAGAGTGACGACGACGATGGACCGCTCCCCTGCCCAGCGTGCGGAGCTGCCGTATCGCCAACGGATCGCGAGTGCCCCGATTGCGGGCTTGCCCTCGAGTAGCACCCGGCGGCACCAGGAGCCCTAGCCCTGTTCAAAGAGCAATCTCGACGCCGAGCTGAGCCAAGAATCCCGCGTAGGGCTCGAAGCCGAGCGCGCGATCGTAGAAGGCCGGACCGCCAAAGAACAACAACTCACCAACTAGCCGAACACCGGTTGCCACTGGCATCATACCGCCGGCGCCTCCCCATATTGGCATCGCCACCCCGGTGAGGTCGTCCCCCGCGAAACGCGCCAGGTGCAAGCCGATTCCTGCCCTCAAATAGGCTTGAGCTCGATCCGACCCGTGCCCTGCCGAGCCCAGCAAACCCAGGCGTCCGCCGCCGAAAAGCTGAAAGGCAAAACCATCGGCGACCCCGTGATCGCAGACCAGTTTTTCGCCGGGATCCACTTCGGAAGGCCGCGGACAGCCCGGTTCGTCCCCCCCGAAGGTAAAGGCCATCTCGCCGTCGAACCACGATCTCATGGTCATCCGGTGGAGAAACAGCGCTCCCACTCTGAGACCGCCCGGGGTCAAGTCACCCAGCGACAGTTGAACACCCAGTCGTGCGGCGAGCCCATCGCCAGCAGTAAACTCCTCCTCGACATCGACATCGACATCGGCTTCTATGACCTGCTGCGCCTCCTTTTCCTCGCTGGCTCCCGAGGGCACTGTGAACCTCTCCGACGGTTGCGGTGGCTCAGGCGCAGCGGATTCCGGTGGCGAAGCAGCTAGCACCGCTGTCGCCGATGCCGATACCGATACCGCTGCCGATGGCACAGGCGTCGAGATCGACGTCAACGCCACAATCGTGAACAGCAAGACGCGATCCCAACCCAGGAAACGAGCACGGGCCAGTCGAGATCGATGCCCATACCGGTACTGACGTCGATAGGCAGAAAGCCACTGCTTCATTGGCCAACGCTACCAAGTACAGGCTAGCAGCGGCAAGTTTGCCGACTCGGCTATCCACTATCCCTGCTCTCGGAGCCGGTAGCCCACTCCCGGTTCGGTCGTGAGGAGCAGCGGGCGGGCCGGGTCAGCTTCGATCTTGCGGCGGAGTTGGGCCATGTAGACGCGCAGGTAGTGAGTCTGCTCGGCGTATCCCGGCCCCCAGACTTCCCGCAGCAATTGCCGGTGGGTGAGTACCTTACCGGCGTTCTGGGCGAGGAGCGCCAAGAGCCGATACTCGATCGGGGTGAGGCGGACTTCCTCTCCTGCCAGCGTCACCACGCGGCGTGCAAAGTCGATTCTCAGCGCTCCAACCTCCACTACCGGGCCAGGCGCTCCGTCTGCTTGTCGGGCGTGACGCAATGCAACCCGAATCCGGGCCAGTAGCTCGTTCACGCCGAATGGCTTGGTCAAGTAGTCATCGGCGCCAGCGTCAAGAGCCTCGACCTTGTCGGTCTCGCGGCCGCGAGCGGAGATAACGACGACCGGGACTCGTGACCACTCGCGGAGCTTCTTGGTGAAAACAACACCGTCCTCGTCGGGAAGCCCCAAGTCCAGAAGAACGATTTCCGGGTTGGAGCTCGTCAAGAGGGCTGTCCCCTCCTTGGCCGACGCCGCCTCGATAACCCCAAAACCGTGCGAGGTCAGGGACGCCCGGAGAAACCGCCGCATCTGCGGCTCGTCCTCGACCACGAGAACCAGAGCGCTCGCAGCACTAGTCACGGGGGGCTGCTCTCCTTCTGCTCGCGGGTGTCTTCTCGCTCGTCCTCCTTGGGGACCATGGGCGGCCTGCCACCAAATGGAAGAGTGACCCGAAAAAGCGAGCCTCCGCCTTCCCTGCTGGCGGCAGTGAGCGTGCCACCGTGGGCCTCGACAATGCCCTTGCAGATCGCCAGCCCGAGGCCTGCTCCGGGAATCCCCACCGTCTTTGGTCCACGGAAGAACTTCTCGAATATCCGCGACTCGTCACCTGCGCCGATACCTGGGCCGCGATCGGCCACCTCGACGAGCACTGCTCCGGCGCCAGGGTGGGCACGGATGTCGATCTGGCTGCCAGCGGGCGTGTACTTGCGTGCGTTCTCCAGCAGATTCACCAGGACTTGCTCGAGGAGCACCGGATCTATCGACACCAGCGGAAGGTCGGGCGGAAGATCGATGGCGATCGGTCGGCCGGCAAGCCGACCTTCGACCCGCGCCAACGCCGAGCCGACGACTTCTTCGATGGGGACCCATTCGCGTTTGACCTGCAGTGCGCCCGATTCTAGTTGGGTCATGTCGAGCAGATTCCGGACCAGGCGCTCGAGACGATCAGCCTCCTCGCAAATGGCATCCAACAGCTCCGCACGCTGTCCCGGCGATACCGTGGCAGTGCCGTCGCGAAGGGTGGTCGCCGCGCCGGTAATCGCGGCCAACGGTGTTCTCAAGTCGTGCGAGACCGCGCTGAGGAGCGAGCTGCGCATCTCCTCGGTTCGAGCTCGGAGCGCCGCAGCCTTGGCCTCCTCGGCGAGCCGCGCTCGCTCCAAGGCAAGGGCAGCCTGACGGGCGAACGCGTCGAGGAAGTGACGCTGCTCGACGCCGAGCACAGGCGCCTGCACGTACGGCTCGCGACGGTCCGGGAAACGCCCGGTGGGCACGAGCGCCAGCACGCCAAGACTCTCGATACCGAGTCCCGAGCGCAACGGAACACAGATCACCCGAGCGCCAGGCACGATGTTGGTACCTTGGCCGGCAAGCCGACCGTGCTCGAAAGCCCAGCGTGCTGCGCTCATCTCCTCGGCCTCGAGTGTAACATCGACGCCGCTCTGTGCTCTCGGCGCTACGGAACCGCGTCCGTCCGGCATCAGTACTGCTGCGCCGCCACCGAAGAGCTCGGAAGCATGCTGGGCGATGACCAGCGCGGCTTGCTCCTGGTCGAGGACCGAGCCAAGGTCGCGGCTCAGCGAATACAGGGCGGCAGTGCGCTCCTCGCGGGCACGCGCGTCGCTCGCCTGGCGGCGAATGCGAAGAGTGAGCCCACTGATCAACAAGCCCACGGCAAACATCATGGCAAAGGTGAGCAGG
>JAZDLZ010001080.1:0-3181 GCA_043801535.1 Pseudomonadota bacterium | reverse complement strand
GGTCATGCCAGAGCTGCCGCGATTCTGGCCAGTCTTGACGACGAGCAGAGGCAGGCAGCACGCTCGACGGAGGGCCCCGTGCTTCTATTGGGTGGCCCTGGCACGGGGAAGAAGCGCGTTCTATCTCATCACGTGGCGTTCTTGTGTGCGGCCACGACGGTGCCGTCGCGACGGGTTCTGGTTCTTGCCCAGACGGACGATGCCGCCGAGCGGATTCGGGCGCGGGCTGAGCTTCTGCTTGGCAGACCGCTCTACGGTGCCTGGTCCGACACTTTCTACGGGGCGAGCCAGCGCATACTGCGGGCCCATGCCAGCGCCATTGGACGACGGCCGTCATTCAGCATCCTCGATTCGACCGAGGCCGAGGCATTGGTTCGTCGCGCCGCGCGTCGAGTCGGCATGGACCTGGCGCAGTACCCACCTGGAAGGCTTCGCGAGGCAATTGCGCGCTGCAAGAGCCAAGTCAGTGCGCCGGACGCGGCGATCGCCGAGGTCTTCGAGATGTACGAGCGGGCGCTGGCGGAAGCAAACGCCTTGGACCCCGACGATGTGCTCTTGCGCGCGGTGCAGCTCCTCGCCAGCGAGGATGCGCACCGTGACCGCTACCGGCGCCGGTTCGTTCACGTTGTCGTCGAAAGACTCGAGGACGCGACTCGGCCGCAGCTCGAGTTGCTCGAGCTCGTCGCTGGTCCTCATGGAAACGTGCTGGCGGCGGCCGATGATGACCAGACGGTCGTTTCTCGAGCTTCGAGCGGGATTCAGCCGATTGATTCGTTCCTCGAGTACTATCCGACCGCGAAACGGCTGTGCCTGGTCAACTGCTACCGTTGCAGCAAGAGGATCGTCCAGTCGGCTACCCGATTGATCGCGCAGAACGGCGAGCGGCATTTGAGGCGCCTGGTCTCCGTGCGACGGTGCGGGGCGAGAGTGCTCTCCGTCCTGGTTGGCGACGAGAGCGAGGAGGCTGCCCTCGTCGTGCGCTGCATCAGGCGCCTCCTGTCCCATCAGTCGGCGGCGCTTCGGCCTGCCGACTTCGCTATCGTGTTTCGCCACGATGTTCAGGCGCGGCCGTTCGAGGAAGCGCTCGCGAAGGCCGGCCTTCCGTATTACGTTTCGTCCGGCCAGCGGTTCTGGGAGCGTCGCGAGATACGCGATCTGATGTCCTATCTTCGCCTCACGATTGGCGGAGGTGACGCTCGTTCGCTCGCTCGTATTGCCAACATTCCGAGACGTGGCATTGGTCCAGCCTCGGTGGCCGTGATCGGTCGGCTGCAGAAGCGATATCGGATCAGCATGGCGGAGGCTGCCCTGCGTGCCGCCCAGTTGCCGCGTGTCACTGCCGAGCGAGCAGGCGCGCTCTGCGACCTCGGACGATTACTCCTCGATCTCGACGAAGCAGCAAGGGTCTCGTCCATCGTCGAGTTGATCGATTCGATCGTAGAACGTACCGGTTATGGCAGGATGCTCACTCGACTATCGTCGACAGAAGAGGAGGTGCGGCGGATTGGCATCGATGAGCTTCGTGGAGTTGCTCGTGCGTTTCCTGGCTCTGCAAAGGGCAGCCTGTCCAGGCTTTTCGCTCACGTCGAGACCACGGGGTGCACTCCGTGGGCGTCGGGATCGACAGGGGAGGACGATGGTCGAGCAGAAATCTGCGCCGGAAGGGCGGGGCACGCAAGCGGTGTTGGTCTTTTGACGTTCGAGAGAGTCAAGGGTCGTCAATTCCGGTTTGTTGTCATGGCCGGCATGGAGGAGGGTTTGCTGCCTCACGCCCATGCCTTGGCCGCCAACGACCGCGCTGCTATCGAGGCCGAGCGTCGCCTCTGCTATACTGTCATGACCCGGGCACGCGACAGGTTGGTGATGACTCGAGCAGCCGTCCGGACCATGGCCGGCACAACCAGAGCCCGATCGCCATCGCAGTTTCTCGCCGAGATGGGGCAATCGGTCCGTAGATTGCGAAAATCGGGTGTGGCCAGAGTTGGAGCACGACGATGCCCAGATTCGGAGCGGGAATGTCTCGTGCGTTCCGAGTCTGTCGACTCACGAGGGTCAACCGAAGATCCAGAGTTGCGTCCGTCTTTGCCTTCGCCGTCACTTCCGTCTGCCGAGGCAGCAGCACGATTGGCGTCACCCGAGGCGGAGCTACCGGCGACGGTCCTGTTGGTGGTTCACGAAGGACAGACTGTTCTCCATCGGAGCTACGGCCGTGGTGTCGTCGTCGAGGCACCGAGTCGCGACGACAGGACGCCCAATGCCGTGGCGACCGTCCGATTCGCCAGTGTTGGAGAGAAACGGCTTGTCGTCGCCCTTGCCAAACTCCATCCTGGCTAGAACATCGTTCGGCGACTAGCGCTCGGCTTCGACTGGCAGAGCCTCCTTCATTCGGGCAAGGGTGAGCAGTGCTTCGGGGAGCTCGAGTGTGGCAGCGAGGATCATGCTCCGATGGGCGCCCGGGATATCTCCGGCAGCGCTCCGAAGCATGGCTGCGAAGAACAGATTGCGGGCGGGATCGCCGAGAGCAACTGGTCGCTCCCATGCCGGGATTGCGTCTCGGTAGGCAGGAGCTCCGGCGAGAGTTTCGGCAGTCGGTGGCGGCGGAAGAAGGATGCGCAGCTCGCTTGGGACTCCGGCCAAGAGCGCCTCGAGAGCGAGCTCGGCGTGGCCGAGACGCCACAGCGCTACTCCGCGCTCGAGCGCGAGCAGGGCAATGAGATCGCCGGTTGGCGGGGAACCGGATCCGAGAAGCGCAAGCTGTTCGGCCAAGACTGTGGCTGGGCGTCGATCCGGCGGATCGTTGCCGGCGCACGCTTCTCCAGTGGCTGCGAGCCACCCCTTCAGGCAGGCAGCCCGTTGGTAGGGAGCAGCCAGGTCTAGACGCTCAAACATCAGTGGGCGGGCGGGGTTTGCGTCGAGAAATCGGATGACGCGACCAATTGGTCCGCCCGGTCCGCGCAGCACGATTGGCCTCAAGTCGGGATGCTTTCGATAGAGGAATTCCCAGTACCACGAAGAGCTCGCGAGTCCGTTGGGCAGGAGCGCCACGTCGCGGCGTTTGCGCTCGACTTCCTGCAAATACAGGAGTGGCCATACCCAGTGATCGCTCTCGACGATGAGGATTGCGTTGGCTGGCGTCTCGGCGAGCGCCGTTTCTGCCGCGATACGGGCGAATCGATCGGAT
>JAZDLZ010001060.1:0-2585 GCA_043801535.1 Pseudomonadota bacterium | reverse complement strand
CTGCTCCTAGTTCCTTGTTCAATTCGGCCATTCATTGGAGTGCCATGTCACCGTCGCGCCGCCGATTGCTGCGGCGAGAATAGCACCTCGAAAGAGGAATGGAACAAGGAACTAGGGACTAGGCACAAGGGACCGGGAACTGCACGACCATCGGCTTTTGTTCACACCCTAGGTTGGGATGGATGTATCCCGCACCTTGCACGCCCCATCCGGCATGGGTAGAATCCGCCACCTCCCAAGGACGATCATGCTCGAAAACGTTCGCCAGAAGATCTGGACCACAACCAAGTACGTGGTCTTTGGTACCTTGATTGCCGTCTTCATCATCAGCTTCGGGCCGCAAGCAGGCTCCGGAGGAAGCGGCTGTGCCACCAACAAAGTCTACGCTGCCCGAGTCGGCAGCGCGGACATCTCACACGCATCCTTCCGCTACGGGCTTCTCGGTCTCAACTACGGCAGCTCGTCGGGCGCCAAGGCGCGCCGAGCAAGAGTCAAAGAGCGCGTGATGGATCGACTGATCGAACGCGAGTTGCTCGCCCAGGCTGCCGAGGAGGCTGGATTCCGGCTCGACCAGGCCGAAATCGAGAAGCGGATCGCTGCCGGGGAGGCCTATATCCTCGGAATTCGACTGCCAGGAGAGATGATTTACTTCCAGGATGGCCGATTCGACTACGACTATCTGAAGAGGTACGCCCGCTCGCTGGACTTGCCAACGGTCGCCCACTTCATTGCCGAGCAGAAGCGCGAAGTGCTCGCCCAGGAAATGCGCACCGTGCTCACTTCGAGCGTCCGGGTATCACCCGAAGAGGTGCTGCAGAGCTATCGCGACGAGCACACCAAGGCCTGGGTTCGCTACGTGAGGTTCCCAGTCCGTAGCCATGCCGAGAGCGCGGTGATTTCTCCCGAGGATATCCAGGCGTATACCGCCAAGCACGACGAGGAGCTGCGCAAGGAATTCGAAGCCAACAAGCCGCTATACTCTGGGCGAGGCAAGGAATTGCGGATTCGCCACGTCCTGGTGAAGAAACCTACTCCGCAAATCCCGCCATCCCCGGAAGCGCAGAATGCGAGCCCAACCCCCACCGAAGCCACAGCCGAGGCAACGGGTTCTTCGGGGCACAAGCTCGACGCGGGTCCATCTTCTTCGAGCGACAAGGCAGACGGCCTGGCAACCACTGCCGCTGCTGCCACGGCTGCCGCCGGTACGACTGCCGGCATGGCCGCCAGCTCAGCCGCCGGCACCGCCGGTACTGCCGGTACCGGTGGTGTAGCTGCCAACACCGCGACGGAATACGCAATCGCGAAGGCCAAGGCTGCAGCCGTGCTCGCCAGAATCCAGGCCGGCGAGGATTTCGCCACGGTGGCGCGCGAAGTCTCCGACGACGCTCCGAGCGCATCGCGAGGCGGAGATCTCGGCTGGCAACCTGCCAACGTGCTTCGATGGGGTCCCGAGTTCTTGCAGGCCATTCAGTCCCTCGAGGACAACAAGGCGAGTGGGATAGTCGAGACTGCCCGAGGCTTCCACCTCGTTCGGCTGGAGGGACGCCGAGAAGGTGACCTGACCTACGATCAGGTGAAGAACGATCTTGCCGAGGACAGAATTCGCAAGGAGCGAGGTCGCGAAGGGGCGCGGGAAGCAGCAGACAAGGTGCTGGAGCTTGCGAAGGCGGGGACTCCGCTCGACAAGCAGCTCACCCCACCGGACACCGGAGGCACGGATGATGCAGCAACGAATCCGCCCGATTGGCCGACGAACACTGCCAAGGAGCAGAATCAGCCACGACTCGTCGACAGCGGCGAGCTCCGCCGCCGCGGCGATCGTGTTGGCGAGCTGGGCAAGTCCAGCCAGTTGGCGAAAGCAGTATTCGAAGAGCTCACGCCTGGCCAAACAGGGGACGTCGCCTACGAGACGGGAAACGCCTTCCTGGTGGTTGAGCTGGTCAAGCGCGAAGAACCCGACATGAAGGCGTTCGAACGAGATCGAGAGACGCTGGCAAGCGGGCTGGCGTTCAGGAAGGCATACTCTCTGTTGGAGGACTGGACTACAAAGCGCTGCCGCGAACAGCAAACCCGAGGCCGCCTCGAGGTGAACCAGGCCTACGTATCCTACGAAGACACAGCAGCCGACAGTGACAAGCCCAAGACGGTGTCGGAATACCAGGCTTGCAGCAGCAGCAAGAACGTCTCTCCGCTCGACATGCTCCAGATGCCGCCGGAGTAGTCGACAACCCCTCCCTATCCGACCCGTTCCACGTACTCGCCAGTCCGCGTATCGATCCTGAGGACTTCGCCTTCCTTGATGAAGAGCGGGACCTGAATCACGGCACCGGTCTCGAGCGTTGCTGGCTTGGTAACATTGCCCGACGTGTCTCCGCGCATGCCGGGATCGCTCTGAATCACCTTCAAGTGGACGAAGGTCGGCAGGGTTATGCCCACCGGGCGCTCGTTGAAAAACAGCACGGTGCAATCGAGGCTGTCCTTCAAGAACCCCGCATCATCGCCCACGATTTCCTGGCTGATGTGGACTTGCTCGTAGGAGGACTGATCCATGAATACGAAGTCTTCACCGTCCCTGTAGAGGTACT
>JAZDLZ010001052.1:0-4231 GCA_043801535.1 Pseudomonadota bacterium | reverse complement strand
TCCACCTGCTTCACGTTGCGCGCCGTGATCTCATTTTCTATTTTCTGTCCGGTGTAGAACATGGTCGAGGACTGGAGGTTGAAGTACGGCCGCCTGATATCCTGGAGGGCGGCTTTCACATCACCTCTGTACCTGGACTTCGAGTACCTTGAGAGGAATTCCTCGTATGCCTGTTCCGCCTCGCTGTATTGCTGTCTCTGTTCGAGCACTCTGCCAGTTGGATGTCCAACCACGTCTATTAGCCCAGATTCCATGGCCTTGACGATCCGAGATGTCTGCTGTTCCCTCTCGAGCCGAAAATGGGAGTGAACCGATCCAATGACCCAGTCCAACTCCCCGAGCAGAGTTGGATCGAGATCAATCGAACCGTCAGCCAGAATGTCAGCCTCGATGCCACGCAGGACCAGCGGGGCTCCACCGAATCGCTCGTTGATGGCGCGGATGTCGCGCGCCTGCTGGCGCAGCCGGTGGGAGTCGAGCCCGTGCACGAGCTTCAGAACCTGGGAATGATCGGTGATCGCCAAGTACTCTCGACCGAGACGGGCGGCCGTTTCGACCATTTCTTCCAGAGTTGCCCGCCCATCCGACTCCGTCGTGTGGACATGGAGATCTCCGCGGATGTCGGACATTTCGAGCAGCTTGGGTAGCCGTCCTGCGAACGCGGCCTCGATTTCTCCTCGATCCTCGCGCAGCTCGGGTGGAATCCACGGCAGCCCGACAGCAGAGAACACCTCCTCCTCGGTCGCCCCCCCGATGCGCCGACCCTCTCCAGCGCTGTCTACATCCGAGCGCGTATCGTGAGCGAGCAGGGCTGCTTCGAATACGCCATACTCGTTAATCTTGAGCCCTCGCTTCACACCCAACGTCCGAATGGCAACATTGTGCGCCTTTGATCCAGTGAAGTAGTGCAGGGCAGCACCGTACGAGCCCGTAGACACCATCCGGACGTCAACCTGCAAGCCCGATTCTAGTCGCACCGAGGTCTTGGCCAATCCGCTGGCCAATACCTGCGCAACTTCCCGCATCTTGACCAACATCCCCGTCACAGCTCGAGGGTCGTTGGTTCCGACCAGAATGTCGGCGTCGGCTACCGTGTCGCGACGCCGCCGCAGCGATCCGGCCACCTCGAGCCGCAAGACTGCCGCGAGCTTGCCAAGCTGTTCGAGAATCGGCGCAATCTCGCCCTCCGCGCGTTCGAGCCCAATGCGACCGCGATCCTGCCGCGTTCGAGCAATCGCTCGCAGTATCTGTTCCTCCTTCTTTCGACCGAGGCGCGGCAAATCGCGCAGCTTCCCCGCCCGGGCAGCCTCCTCGAGCTCGTCGAGCGAAGCGACCCCAAGCCGCTCGTAGACCAGCATTGCAGTACGCGGCCCAACTCCCTCGACGTGCATCAACTCGACCAGCCCCGGAGCGATACGGCTGCGGATCTCGTCGAGCTCCGCCAGCCGGCCGGTGCTCGCCAGCTCTCGAACGCGGCGTACAATGCCCTCGCCGACATCCTTTACTCCGATTAGCTTGCCCTCGGCTGCAAGCTCTGCCGCCGGAACGGCAAGCGCCGCAATCGCCTGTGCTCCTGCTCGCAGCGCTCTGACTCTGAACGAAGCATCCTTGCCACCGACGAGCTCAAGCATCTCGGCCAGGAGCAAGAGCTGTCTGGAAATCTCGGCATTGACCATCGGAACCGCTATATTGCCAGCTCCTGCTCGACCAGTCGAACCCTGTCCCTCAGCGAGTGCTCGGCTTCCTTGCTCTCGTCAATGCGGATCGTCGCAAACACGCGTGGAACGCCTTCACTGTCTCTTGCCGCTGCCACCATCTGTCCGGCGATCTCGAGCAATCGGTCGAGACTGCCCTGGATCGTCGTTGACATGGGTCCGATCGAGTACGGGAGTCCACTCTCCTCAACCGGCCGGATCGATCGCGCGACCAATTCGTGCAAATGCGGATCGTCGCTGCCCACCGGCTCCAAAGCGATTTCCATGACTGCCATTTGACTAACATCCTCCCCTCTTGCACCATCGTGCAAGAATCAGACGGGCGGACAATTCCTGACAGCGCCGAGCTCACCGAATCGTCGAACGAGGTCATCTCGCCAGAGCGCTCGCAGGGGGTGTGTGAACGGCTGCCCCGCCGCGTCTTCCGGGACCGGGAATCTCGACGGTCACGTCTTCCCGGGCGCGGTTTCTCTCATCGACAAACACGACAGTAGGACGATGGCTGCGGGCATCGGCCTCCGCTACGACAGCGAAGGTGGCAACAATAACGATGTCCCCGGGGGAGTTGAGAAGCGCCGCAGCGCCGTTGGTACAGACGACCCCTGAACCGCGCTCGCCTGGAAGAGCATAGGTCACGAGTCTCGACCCGCGGGTCACGTTCCAGACATGGACTTCCTCATAGGGAAGGATGTCGGCTCGCTCGAGAAGCTCGGCGTCAACCGTGAGGCTCCCTTCGTAGTTGGCATCCGCATGGGTAACCCTGGCACGATGGATCTTCGACTTGAATAGCGTACGCCCAAGAATCGCTGACATGCTGCCTCCGTCCCGGTCCGCTTCTTGGATCCGGGCGTCGACAAGGTCATACCACGTCCCTCCGGAAAATCTCAACCGTCGAACCGACAGCACCGTTTTCTTGAAGGCCAGGCATGTTGTAAGCTGCCGCATGCTTTCAAACCGCCCAGTCTCCAACATTCTCCTTCCCTTGTCGCTCCTTCCCTTGTCGCTCCTCGCCGCTGGCGCCAGCGCCGCCGGAGCTGGCTGTGCCCAGGACGAAGAAAACAACAGCACCGTCGACGCAGCAATCGTCGACAGTCAGCCGGTCGACTCCAATAGTCACCCGGTTGTCGTCATGGAGACCACGATGGGCAATTTGGTCATCCAACTGGAAGCCGAGCTCATGCCCCAGACGACCGCCAATTTCCTTCAGTACGTGGATTCCGGCTTCTACGACGGCACTCTCATCCATCGCGTAATCGACGACTGGGTCATTCAGGGCGGTGGCTTCTCTTCGGGATTGGTGGCGAAAACGGCAAACGCTCCAATTGCTCTCGAAACGAACAAGCTCGTCACCCACGTCAATGGTGCCATCTCGATGGCCCGCACCAACGATCCGAATAGCGCGACCAGTCAGTGGTTCATCGTCGACTGGCCAAAGACGGGAACGCCTCCCCAGCCTTCCCAGCTCGATGGCAACTACGCGGCGTTCGGAGTGCTGATTGAAGGCTTCGATGTCCTCGAGGCCATCACCAAGGTCGCAACCGGAAAGTCCGACGTCCATTCCGACGTGCCGCAAACCGAGATCGTCGTGCAGTCCGCGCACCGCCGCTAGAACACCGCGACGTCCTACAGATCGTCACAAGGAGTGCCGAGCGGCTCGCCGGTGTATACGCCGAGATCGCCGTATATCAGCGGCGCGTTGTCTTGAACCGGCACTACCTTCAGACTCGCCCTGCTCTTCCCTTTTATCCAAGATGCCTCGCCTTTTCCGAGCACGAGCCTGAGCTCACCTCCCCTGGTCGAAAAAATGTCGCCCTCCGAATCGCTGACGATGTTTTTCATCTTGGCAAGCTTCAAGGCTCCGACCGGTCCAACGAAGAGACGGAAATCGCGATTGCCCTCTGGCTCGCGCATCCGATCGACGTAGTAGTAGACTCCCTTCTCGTCCCGGGCGAGAGCGTAGGCATAGCGTTTCCAACGAACATCGTAGAACGACGCAGCATCGATTAGTTGCCTGCTCTCGGCCTCGGCCAGTGGCTTGAGCTCGGTGGTGCGATCGTCGCACCGCACCACGTACTTTCCGTCCCGATGACCGAAGCTCCCCTTCCAGGCGGCCTGGACCCGTGGCTCCCAGAACGAGTAGGAGAAGCTGACGTTCGATTCCATGCTGAAGCTGAAAATGCGTTGCCGATAGAACGACTTCCCGTCGCCATAAAAGAAGAGCTCCCTATCCTCGGACTCGGCAAACGGCACAAGCACCAGGTAGTGCCCATTACCGTCGCCAAGCGCAACGAGCTTGTTGCGGACAGGTTCGACATCGTACTTTGCTGCAGTCTCTCGTTTTCCTTTCCCGTCCTTGGCCAAGACGAAGGTGCAAAGAGAAAAGACGACAACCAGGGCAAGAAAGCCTACTCGATGCGGCATGCGGCCAGTATAGCCCCTAAAACGGCGATAGTGACCACGAGCGCAGCGTGGCTTCGCCGCGCGGAGCGAGTCGCGGCGCTGCACCAGTTTGGTGG
>JAZDLZ010001032.1:0-8430 GCA_043801535.1 Pseudomonadota bacterium | reverse complement strand
GATCCCGCCGAGCCGGCCACCGTTGTGATCGACGAACGACGACATGGCGTGGCCGTCTCCAGAGTGAATGAGCACGTCGGCTCCGAGCGCACCCTTGATACCGTCGGCGAAGTCACCGTCGAGCGGAAAGCTCATCACCACCACGCCGCGCAGATCGAACGAAGGATCGACCACTGGAGCAATCGCTCTCACGACCAACAGATCGCCGGCAGGTGAAATGTTCACTCGCCTCTCGTACGCCAGACCGCGCTGGACAATCGGCGAATCAGAGGCGACCGCGAGGGACGCAAAACGCTCGTGAGAGCCGCCGATCGCTCGCGCCGCGAGAGCGCGACCGTTGCTGTCCAGGACCTGTGCTAGCGACGGAGGAAGGTGGGGCTCCTCGCGAGCCAGCACCTCGGCAGCTTCGGCTGGGCTCGCGCCGATTGCCTGGATCAGCTCCGGTGCCGAAGCGAGCTTTACCGCTTCGCCACCGAGCCGCTCGACGTGGCGCAGCACCAGGCTCATCGCCACCCTGAGCTGCCGCATAGTCTGTTCGGCGAGGCCGCGCTCCAAACCGCGCAGTACGATCGTAACCGCCACCGTCGACGACACCACGACTGGCAGCAGCGCCGCCAGCAGTAGCGAGAGCGCCAGCTTGTGCCGCAATCGCAGCTTCCTGAGCACGTGCAGCATGCTAGCGCTCGAGCCAGACTACTCGGTAGTAGACGACCGCCGAGGGATGGATCGACAGTCCGCGAACGTCACGGTGAGCCGCCACCGCGTTCTGGGTGTGGGCGAGTGGCACCCACGGAGCGTCCTCAGCCACGATTCCTTGGGCTTTTCGGTAGAGCTCTTCGCGCTCTTGGCGATTCGAAGTCTCGCGGGCGGCAATCAGCAAGCGGTGCAAATCGGCATTGCGGTAGAAGGCGACGTTACGCGCCAGGCCAGGCGTGGTGTTGTCCTGATCGAGAAGGACGTAGAGGAAATTGTCCGGATCTCCGTTGTCCCCAGCCCAGCCAAGCAAGCAGAGATCGTGCTTCCCCGTCTGAACGTCGGTCAAATGGGCGCCGAATTCCTGCGTTACGATCTCCGTCCTCATCCCGATCTCTTGCAGGTTGCGCTGGATTACGCGAGCGACCTGTTGGGGATCAGGAAGGTAGCTCCTCGGACTTCTGGGTACGTAGAAGCGAAAAGTCTGACGAAGATCCAACTTGCCCGCGACCGCCGACTCTTCGACGAGCCGACGGGCACGCTGGCGATCGTATTGGTAGGTGGCGACATCCTGCCGATAGCCCCAGATCGCCGGCGGAAGAGGTCCAACCGCAGGCACTGCCAGTCCCTGGTATACCAGCTTGACGATCGGGACTTTGTTGATCGCGTGATTCACCGCCCGGCGTACCTTGACGTCGTCGAAAGGCGGCTTGGTGACGTTCATCGCCAGATAGGCGACGTTCTGTCCGGCAATCGTGTGCAGGCGCAGCTCGGGATGGAGCTCGACGAACTGCAGCTCTTCCGGCAGAATGCTGTAGGCAACGTCCAAGGCGTGTCCTTCGAGAGCGACCAACCTCTGGCGGGCGTCGGGAATCGTGCGAAATATCAGCCGGCCGAGCCGCGCCTTCTCTCCCCAGTAGTCCTCGTTGCGCGCCAGCACGATCCGATCTCCCTGCGACCACGAAACCAGGCGGAACGGACCAGTGCCAACGGGATGCCTGCCATACTCGCTCCCCCACTTCCCAACCGCGGTCGGGGAAACAATCGACGCTGGGACCATCGCCAGCATTGCCAGAAAAGGCGCGAATGGCCGCTCAATGGTGATTCGCACCTGGTGTGGGCCAATCGCCTCGACGAGCTTGATGTTCTGATAGCTCGTCTTCCAGTAGGAAAAGTCGCTGCGATAGTGCGGGTGACGAGGATCGCTCTGCCTGTCGAAGGAAAATACAACCGCCTGGGAGTCGAAAGGAGTACCGTCGTGGAATCTGACACCCTTCCGCAAGGTAAAGGTCCACACTGTGCCGTCGTCGGACACTACCCAGTCGGTGGCAAGGGCTGGCTCGACCTCGGTCGTGGAAGGAGCGTAGCGGACTAGATGCTCGTAGACCTGCTCGCAGACCTCCATCGATTCGTTGTCGCTCTGAATCGCCGGATCGAGCCCGATGGCATCGGTGGGCCGACCAACGATAAGAGTGTCCAGTCTGGCGCTGCCCAGGCTAGTACCCTCACCAAGAGCCGAGCTTGCGCTTTCGGGGGGATCGAGAATGTCCCACAAGCGAATCGGCCCACATCCCGACGTGCCGATCGCTCCGCCGGCAAGTAGCAGCGCACCAGAGAGAAAAGCACCAAGCGAAAGGGGTGCCACTGATCCGGCGCTAGCGCGCCTCAAGACCTCCCCTCCGCCCCTCCTCTCCGAGGAGGGGAACCGCGGCGCGTCATCGCCCGGGCGACCACCAAACTGGTACAGCGCCGCGACTCGCTCCGCGCGGCGAAGCCGCGCTGCGCTCGTGGTCACTATCGCCGTTTTTGGGGGTGCCCCAAAGCTGCACCCCGAGCGGGCAGTGGGCGTGCGCGCGTGCGGCTCGGCCTCTGGTTTCGCGAGGAATGGCCCCGAATCAACGCCAGGCTGCAGCGCGAGCGCGATGGGGAGCGAGAACACGGCGGCATTGTATCACCACTGTTTCAGCCCAGGGCTATCAGTTGTCAGACTCCTTGACGCCCGCTTGCTTGCTTGCACAGGCCAGGCAAGGATAGAATTCTTGCCATTGTCCCGCCTCCTCCCATTGCCGGCGACCGACGACGCGACGAGTGAGCGATGACCGACTCGGCAATTGGCACGCGACCGTTGCTGACTCCCGACACGATGGTGGATCATTTCAAGGTCACGCGCCTCCTCGGCAGAGGTGGAATGGGAGAGGTGTATTTGGCTCGCGACACCATGCTGGGTCGCCGGGTTGCTCTGAAGGTGATTCTTCCCGACTGCATCAAATCCGACGAAGCGATTGCTCGTTTTCTCCACGAGGCCCGGATCACGGCAAGCCTTAGCCATCCCAACGTCGTCAGCATCTACGCAGTCGGTAGCTTCGAGGGACGGCCATATCTGGCTCTCGAGTACCTCGAAGGACAGACGCTGCGCCAGCGCCTCAACGAGGAACGACCGGGGCTGCGAGACTCGCAACGAATCGCCTTGGCGGTCGCCCTCGCCCTCGCAGAAGCGCACAAGAACCACGTTCTTCATCGGGACTTGAAACCCGAAAACATCTTGATGGCCAAGGACGGTCGACCGAGAGTGCTCGACTTTGGATTGGCCAAGGTGGTCGGGAGCCACCACGAGTCGGTCGGCGGCAAAACGGACGACTCTGCCGTTGTCGAATCCCCCGCAAACCAAGCCGACCCGGTCGACGAGTCGGCTTACTACCAGGATGCCGATCTACGATCGAGCGATCCCAAACGGGTGTACGCACCACCCGCCTATCTGGCGCCCGAATGCTGGCACGGCGATGTCAGCGGCACGGCGGCCGATGTGTGGTCGTTCGGGGTGCTCCTCTTTGAGCTAATTTCGGGGAAACGCCCCTATCACGAGCTCTCGAACGAAGCGCTGCGCGTCTGCGTCTCCAGCCCCGAGCCCGTGCCGCGGCTGACCGTACAGAAGGACATTCCCGCGGAGATCGTCGAGCTAGTCGCAGGTTGTCTCGAGAAGGATCCGCCGCGAAGACCATCTGCCGAGGAGACTGCCCGTACGCTCGAGCAGATTCTTCATGGCGAGCGGAGGCACGGAGTTACCGAAGAGTGCCCTTTCCGCGGACTGCTTCCGTTTTCCGAGCGACACAGTGACGTATTCTTCGGCCGCGAGCCAGAGGTAGCTGCCTTCCTCGAAAGCATGCGCGATCAGCCAGTGCTCCCAGTTGTTGGTCCTTCCGGTGCTGGCAAGAGCTCCTTCGTTCAAGCTGGCGTGATCCCCCGTCTCAAGGAACAAGGGGAATGGATCGTGCTGCAGCTCCGTCCTGGCAATGAGCCGTTCTTGGCTTTGGCAGCGAGACTGATGGCAGGTGCCCTGCCTTCGGGCGATAGCTCTGCTCGCAGTCTGAGAACCGCTGATTTGCGACGGCGCCCCAACAACGCCGGTGGTGGTGGTGGTGGTGGTGGCGGTGGTGGTGGTGGTGGTGGCCCAGCATTTGACAGCAATAGCGGCGCCTTCGCCGGAAACGACAGCGGCGCCTGTGGTGGTAGCGGAGAGAGCAGCGGCGAGGCTAGTCGACGCAGTAGGGCTGCCAGCACGGCTGGCGCTGCCGGACTTGGTGGCGCTGCTGGAGCTACTGGACTCGGTGTCTCGGAGACTCGCTCTGAAGGTGGTATTGGCAGAGGAGCAAGCGCCGAATCGCTCTTGGCCGAGCAACTCCGCGCTTCGCCACAGCTCCTGAATCTCATGCTCCATCGCATGGCCGAGGAAGAAGAGAGCAAGGTACTCTTGTTCGTCGACCAACTCGAGGAGGTGTTTACGCTCGGAGGCGACGAGGATACCCGCCGCCGATTCACTCGGGCAGTATGTGCTGCGGTGGAAGACCCCCACAGTCCGGTTCGCGTCGTCTTTACTCTACGCGACGATTTTCTCGGTCGCATGGCAGAAGGAGCGGAGGTTGGCCAGACTCTGAGTCGAGTCACGGTAGTCAGGCGGCCCAATGCCGAAATGTTGCGCCAGATCCTCGTCAAGCCCATCGAGACGGTTGGCTATCGCTACGACGATGCGAATCTCGTCAACGAAATGGTCGCCGCGGTGCGCGACGAGCCCGCCTGCCTACCGCTCCTCCAATTTGCCTGTCGGGTGCTCTGGGATCATCGCGATCAGACCCGCCTCTTGCTATCCCGTTCAGCATACCAAGCGATGGGCGGTGTGGCCGGAGCCCTTGCCGAGCACGCCGACGGTATTGTCGATGCCATGTCGGCGCAACAGGTCCGTCTGGCGCGGGAAATCCTGCTCCGACTAGTGACTCCCGAAGGAACGCGAAGAGTCCTCAATGTCACCAAAACCCTCGAGGGGCTCGGCAACGAAGCAGCGGTCGTTCTCGGCCGACTCACCCAGGCGCGTCTGGTCACCGTCCGCAAAGGACAGGGCTACGATCGCGGTGGCGCAGTTCTCGAGCTGGTCCACGAGTCTCTCGTTCGCAGCTGGGGCCGGCTCGCCAAATGGATCGAGGAGAGCCGCGAAGAGCTCACCTTCCTCGGGGAAGCAACCCAAGCTGCCCAGCTATGGGACCAACGAGGACGGCGCCAGGACGAGGTGTGGCACGGTGACGCACTGTTCGAGGCTCGCCGCGCGCTCGGTCGCTGCTCGACCAGAGTACCCGAGCTCGTACTGGCCTTCCTGGAGGCTGGTCTGCGCAAGGAGCGACGGGCAGTCCGCCAAAAACGAACAGTTGTGGCGATCGGGATGATCCTGCTCGCCGCTGTCGCCCTTGGCTCGCTGCTGGTTGCCCAGGAAAGACGAGCTCAGCGCGAACGCGCCCTGGAAAAATGGGCCGAAGCACAACGGGAAGCTGCCCGGTCGGCGCTCATACGTGGCGAGCTGGTCGAGGCGAGAGCAAAGCTGCGCGGTTCTCTCGAAACCCGGGATTCACCACTGGCGAGAGCTCTCTGGTGGCGACTGGGAAGGGGTGGCCTGATCTGGAGCAGAGACCTGCCAGCCAGCGCCGAGGACATCGCCTTCTCCCCCGACGGGCGCACCATTGCTGCCGCCTGTGCCTGGCAGTCGATCTGTCTCATCGACGTCCAGACGAGAACCATGCGGGCGCTACGAGGCTACGACGATGCGCCTTTCATGTTGGCGTTCTCGTCCGACGGCCGGCGAGTGTTCAGCTGCACCACCCTCGGCAAGGTATTGGTCCGCAACGTCGACAACGATCTTCCCGAGCTCGTCGGCTCGCAACCTCCGCCGCTGTTCGCCTTTGCCGCCAGCCCCGACGATCGCTACCTCGCCACCGCGGGCGGCGACGGCTCCGTCTATCTCTGGGATCTGCGGGATCTGCGGGATCTGTCTTCGCTGCCAACCAAGCCGGCGGTGCTGACCTGCAACAAAGGATCGGTAGGAGGACTCGCCTTCAGCCCCGACGCACGGCTGGTGGCATCGGCCGGAGTCGACAAACGGATCTGCATCTGGGAGGCAGCGTCGGGAAAATTGCAGACAACGCTGCTTGGCCATACCGATCGTGCCTGGAAGATCGCCTTCAGTCCCGACGGTAAGACCCTCGCCTCGAGCAGCTACGATCGAACGGTTCGGCTGTGGGATCTGGCCTCGGGACGCCAGCGCCTGGTTCTCCACGGTCATTCGGGGACGGTGCGCAGCCTGGCCTTCAGTCCCGATAGCGAGCTAGTAGCTTCCGGCGGCTTCGACAAGACGATCAGGGTATGGCGTGCCGACGCCGGCAGCGAGCTGAAAGTGCTGAGCGATCATCAAGAGACCGTTACCGCGCTGGCCTTCAACCCCGACGGCACTCTGCTTGCCTCGGCTGGTGGCGCCGACCGCACTGTCCGGCTGTGGGCAATGGCATCGGATCCTCCTCCGCCGGCACACGGTCACAGCCGGCCTGTCACCAGCGTGGCCTTCAGCCCCGACGGCAGTCTACTCGCATCCGCTGGCGCCGACCGCACCGTCCGTATCTGGAGCGCAGCGTCGGGGGCAGAAAAACGCGTTCTTGCTGGTCATAGCGCAATCGTATCCAAGGTGGTCTTCAGTCCCGACGGTACCCTCCTCGCATCAGCCGGCGAGGATTCCACCGTTCGCCTCTGGGATCTGGCCTCGGCTAGCCAACAACAGGTCTTTCTCGGTCACCGAGCTCACATCGTCGATCTCGCCTTCAGCCCCGACGGCTCGCTCCTCGCGTCGGCATGCTTCGATCGAACCGTTCGAATCTGGGATCTCGCGTCCGGAACCGAGAAGAGAGTCATCGGTGGCCATTCTGCCGCGGTAAGGGCAGTCTCCTTCAGTAGAGATGGCAAGCTCCTGGCAATCGCCGCCAACGACCGGGCTCTCCGACTCTGGGACGTCGAAACCGTCGCGATCAAGGCCACCCTCTCCCTGGAAACCTCGGTAACGGTTGCACCCCTACTCTTCTCACCCGATGGCAGAAGCATCGAGTTTGCCGACGAGCACAGTGGCGTTCGCGCCTGGCGCTTCGCCGACACCAACCGGGCGTCCGCCAACACCTCCACCTTGATCGCCAAGAATGCCTACGTGTTTGCGGACGATCCTGGTGCGGCCCGGCTGGCAATACTCCGCCAGGACGGTGCCTTCCTGCTCGATCTCACCTCCAGGGAGGAGATCCGCCTCCCCAACGTGAAGGCGAACGTGACCGCCTTCGCTTTCAGCCCCGACGGCGGACTAGTCGCCGCTGCCTCCGAGGATGGTACGGTGAGAACCTGGAATTCTCGTACTGTCATGCCTACCTGGAAGGCACCGCTCCTCGCCGGCTCCCCGCCCCTACTCTATAGTCACCTTGGTTGGAGACGGCTCGACACGGGCTCGGAAACAACCGCCGAGCTTCCGCTGCCGTCGAGCCAGTCACCCCGAAGACAAGCAATCGAGCAACGAGCACTGCTCGCCGATCAGGCTTCAGACAACGGGCTCCTGTGCCTGCACGACGCAAGTGGACGGGTAGAGCTCTGGTCTGCAACCGAGATGCTCGCAAGCCATACCATTCCGGACGTCACCAGAGTCGTTGCCGCGGAGCACGGTTGTTTCGTCCTCGCCAAGAACACAGTGCTCCTGGCCAGCGCTCGAGATGCTCCCAGGGAGCTAGAGACCCGAGTGAGCTCAATCGCCGAGAACGGTGACGAGCTCCTCCTCTCGACTCCACGAAACATTCTTCTCCTGGATTCGGCTGGACGCGAGAAGCACCGGTTCCCTGCCCAAGGAGGAGCCACGGCAATGGCACGCATCGGAAGCTGGCTGGTGCTCGGATTCCAGGACGGTGCGCTCGAACGGATTCCTCTTGCGCCGGGGTCGCCAGAAACTGCCCCGAGCGGATCCTTCGAGGACACTCCGACGAGCCAGGTAACCGTGCTAGTCGCCGGACCGATGTCCACGGTGATCGCTGGATTTGCCGGCGGGCAGGTAGGAATCTGGAGTCTGGAAAACGGCTCTCAGCTCGACCAACTCAAGCTCCACGGATGGATCGCTCACCTGCTACCGGAAGAAGGCACCCTCCACGCAATCAGTGACCTGGGCGACTACTTCGCGCTCGATCTGGGTGTTTTCCGGCAGAGCTACTGCGAAGTACTACGCCAGGTCTGGCAACGAGTCCCGGTGGTGTGGGAGTCGGGTGTCCCGATTCTCCGCCGGCCACCCGCCGAGCACAACTGCTCGACAGCTCACTGAGTCGCCGGAGCAAAATAACTTGAACAGTCTCGCCGCCGATCCATCCCGGCTGGCTGCGTCGCTCGTCGGTTTCATACCGAGAGTAT
>JAZDLZ010001003.1:0-7434 GCA_043801535.1 Pseudomonadota bacterium | reverse complement strand
AGCAGTGATCGAAGTGCCGTACTGAGCCTGGAATCGGGCGGCGACTCGCAGAGGAGCTCACATGAGGCAGCATACGCCTTCGCTGGCACACGATCTATTGCGCCAGGATAGAAAGCCGCTCGACGCGTTCTTTCGACCTCGGAATGTGGCTCTCGTCGGGGCGACGGACGCGCCGAGGAGCGTTGGACGGACGATCCTGTGGAACCTGGTCAGCAATCCTTTTGGTGGAACCGTCTTTCCGGTGAATTCCAGGCGGGCGAGCGTCCTCGGTATCAAGGCGTATCCGTCGATCAAGGACTTGCCAGAACGGGCAGAGCTCGCCGTCATCGCCACGCCCGCGGCTGCCGTTCCCGCGGTCGTGCGCGAGTGTGCCGACGCCGAGGTGGCGGCGGCAATCATCATCTCCGCTGGTTTTCGCGAGTCGGGTGAGCCGGGAGCAAGGCTCGAGCAAGAAGTGCGGGCGGCAGCTCAACGCGGAGGGGTGAGAATAGTCGGGCCGAACTGTCTCGGGATCATGAATCCGGGTGTCGGGCTCAACGCCACTTTCGCCGGTGCCATGGCTCGGCCAGGCAACGTGGCATTCATCAGCCAGAGCGGTGCGCTGCTCACGGCGATTCTCGACTGGAGCTTGCGCGAACAGGTCGGTTTCAGCGCCTTTGTCTCGACTGGCTCGATGCTCGACGTTGGCTGGGGCGATCTGATCGACTACTTTGGCGATGATCCGAGCACCCGGTCGATTGTGGTCTACATGGAGTCGATTGGCGACGCGCGCTCCTTCATGTCGGCAGCCAGGGAGGTCTCGCTCAGCAAGCCGATCATCGCGATCAAGCCGGGGAGGACCGAGGCGGCGGCGCGTGCTGCGGCATCGCACACTGGCTCGCTGGTCGGCTCCGACGAGGTCATCGACGTCGCATTCCGGCGCGCCGGAGTGCTGCGCGTCAGGACGATCGACGACGTATTCAACATGGCGGAGGTCCTGGCCAAACAGCCGCGCCCGCCTGGCCCACGTCTCACCATCGTCACCAACGCCGGCGGTCCTGGAGTGCTGGCGACTGACGAGCTCATTGCTGGCGGCGGGGAGCTGGCGCGCCTTGCCGAATCCATGAAGAACGAGCTCGACTCGTTTCTGCCTCGAGCGTGGAGTCACGGAAACCCGATCGATATTCTCGGCGATGCAGGGCCCGATCGTTACCAGAGGGTCCTCGAAATCGCCGCGCAGAGACCGGAGAGCGACGGACTGCTGGTGATCCTCACGCCGCAGGACATGACCGATCCCACCATGACTGCGGAGGCCCTCAGTCGCTGTGCGTTGCCGGACGACAGACCGGTGTTGGCTAGCTGGATGGGCGGGGTGCAGGTGAGCGCTGGCGAAGACATCCTCAATCGCGCTGGCATTCCTACCTTCCCCTATCCAGATCATGCTGCCAGAGCCTTCTGCTACATGTGGCGGTATGCCGAGGACCTGCGCGCGCTCTACGAGACTCCGGCAGAGGAGGAGGCGCGGCTACCGGGCAATCCGGCTCCGGCAGAGCAAGTCGTGCGAGACGCCAGGTCAGAGGGAAGAACCCTGCTCGACGAGCACGAATCCAAGAGCGTGCTCGCTGCCTGGGGTATCCCTGTCGCAGAGACCCGGACGGCAGTTTCCCTCGACGAGGCAGTTAGCCAGGCCACCGCAATCGGCTTCCCGGTGGCGATGAAGCTGTGGTCGCGCACCATCGCTCACAAGACCGAGGTTGGCGGGGTCAAGTTGCGTCTCGCCGGACCAGACGCAGTTGCCGAGGCGTTTCGACAGATTCAGGAATCGGTGGCCCGTCTCGCCGGCGAGCCGCAGCCAGAGGCGCCATTGCCGTCGCCGCCGCCAGAGTCGTCCTCGCCGCAGCAGCAGCCGTCACCGTCGTCGGGGCAGCGGCAGCACATGCTCGGGGTAACCGTGCAACCGATGGTGGCTCCGGCCGATGCCGTCGAGCTGATAGTCGGCAGCTCGATCGACGAGCAGTTTGGGCCTGTTCTCCTGTTCGGTGCGGGCGGAGTGCTCGTCGAGGTGCTCGGCGATCGCGCCCTCGCGCTCCCTCCGCTCAGTACCACGCTCGCGCGCAGGATGATGGAGCAGACCAAGATCTATGGCGCGCTCCGCGGGACAAGAGGGCGCAGGCCAATCGACGTCGCGGCGCTCGAGCAACTACTGGTCAGGTTCGGCTGGTTGGTGATCGCCAACAAGTGGATCAAGGAAATCGATATCAACCCGCTGGTGGCCGCACCCGATACTCTGGTCGCGCTCGACGCTCGCATCGTCCTTCACGGCAAGGGTGTCGGCGACGACAGCCTGCCCGCGCCAGCGATCAGGCCATATCCATCGCAATACACGTTCTCCCATACCCTCGATGACGGGACAACCGTGTCGATCCGTCCGATCCGTCCCCAGGACGAGCCGCTGGTGGTCGCTTTCCACCATACCCTCGGCGAGCGCAGCATCAGACTGCGCTATGTCCACCCAATGAATCTCGGGCAGCGGATTGCCCACCAGAGACTCGTCCGTATCTGTTTCACCGACTACGATCGCGAGCTGGCACTGGTGGTGGAGCGGAGCAGCGCCGAAGCCGGCGGACAAGAGAGGGAGATTGTGGCGATGGGAAGGCTGAGCAAGCTGCCGTTTCGCAACGAAGCAACCTTCGCCATCCTGGTTGGCGATCGGTGGCAGAGCCGCGGCATTGGCACCGAGCTCCTGCAGCGACTCGTGCAAATCGCCAAGGCCGAGGGACTACGATTGTTGCACGCGAGCATTCTCCGCGAGAACGTCCAGATGCTGGCCTTGTGTCAGATGCTGGGGTTCGATCTCCTGGCCATGCCCGGCGAGGATACGGTGAGGGCGATTCTTTCGCTTTAGAGCACCGATCGGTGCTCTAGCCGGGTTCGGTGCTCATGTCCAGCAACGCTGCCCGGCTAATGAGGATCCGCGGGTTGGCGAGCAGCGAGAACCCGGTGTTGCAGGCGAGAGCGACAGTGTGCTCGAATGCTTGGCGGCTCACGTGGAGCTGCGGCTCGACGAGAAGGAAGCGGCCGTTGGCGTTGAGGCTGGCAGCGACTTCGGCGAGGAGCCTGGCAGGCTCGGGAGCCTCGTGAACCATCCAGAACGCCACGGCGAAGTCTGCCTTCTCGCCCAAACCCAGGCCGCTGGTAGTGGCCAGGTGGGGATGGATGCGGTCGGCCAATCCTGCCTTGTCGGCGCGGCGCATCAGGGCTGCCAGCATTCCTGGTTGGATATCGACGGCGATTACTCTTCCGGTTGGTCCGACCAGGGTGGCGAGCGCCAGGGTGGCGAATCCTAGCCCGCACCCCAGGTCGACTACCGTCATCCCCGGCGTCACGTATTGACCGAAGAGGCGGCGCGGCTGGTGTAGCCACCGGCGCACGAAGTTGTCGATGAAGTAGGCCTGCCAGACAGGACAAACGTGGGCCATGACTCGATTATCTCTCCCAATCATCCGGTGCGAGCATTCCCCTCTCCCGCGCACTGATGGTCAGCCGGCGGTGGACGGAGCACTGGCAGTCCGCCTTGCCATACCACGGGAACTTTTTGCCAAACCTGGCGCAGCAGTCCGCAGGCGGACTGGTGGAAAACGTCCAGCTTCCAGGTCATAACCTGACCAAGCTCCGTGGCTGCGAAGAGAGTGTCGTTCTCGAGCATGAGGTGCACGACCGGACCGTGCAGCTTGGTCGATTCGAGCTGGGCGCCGTTTTCCAAGCTCCACATTCCCAAGAAGCCGCTAGTGTATCCGGCAAACAGGGTGTTCATCGGTCCCTCTAGCAGACGGAGCACTGGACTGGACGGAGCTCCCTCGAACGCAAACGATGGTCCTGGCTCGCTGGTCGTCGCTGGCACAAGCTGGATCTGGCCATCGTTCCACCCTAGCACGAGCCAATCCCCGCTACGGGTCAGTGCCGATACTCCTGGGTCGGTCGAGAAGGATTGCGTTGCCACGGCAGTATCGGCGGTGAACGTCAAAATGGTGCGGCCGGCCGCGACGAGGATGCTTTCTCCGTCGGCGGCAATGGCGCTCGTGTTGGCGGCCAGAGTGCGCGCGCTGCCTGCGTGGTCGAAGAATTGCGCCTGGCGATCGCGGGTCAGGGTCACGCAACCGCCGGAAACTGCGAGTAGTCGATCCGCTGCCGGCGTGGCAGCGTCGAATTGCAGGCGGTCTTCGGTCTTGTCCCAGCGTTCGAGACGGTCGGCTCTGGTGGTCATGCACACGGCAGCAGGCTCCGAGGAGCTCGTGGCCACTGTTTCTGCGGCCAATACGGCGCGGTCTTCGAGAGCGGTCTGCCACTGCGGATTCTTGGTCAGCGCTGTCTCCGAGACGTCCAGGAGGCGCCGGGTTCCTTGATGACTGATCAGCCGTGGAGGATCTGCCAATAGCGCTGGAGCGCGCCAGTACGGCTCGCCGGTTTCCACGATCCACAAGCGAACGGTCCCGTCGTTCCCGCTGGTGGCAGCCAGTCGTCCGTCGGGACTGAACTTCATGTAGTTGATCATTCCGCGGGAGCCGCGCAGGGGAGACACCTGTCCGCTGGCAGTGTCCAGGACGTATGCTCCATCGGCCAGCGGCACGCCGATACGGCGGCCGTCGGGATGGAAGGCGGCGTACATCAGTCCTTTACGATGCTGGCGGACTATTCTTCCGACGATGGCTCTGCTGGCTTCGATGGCTCTGCCAGGGTTGGCGGCAAGATCCCAGATCCTGAGAGTGCCATCGCTGCCTGAAGAGACCAGCACGCGATCGTCCGGTCTAAAGGAGAGACCAGCGACTACGCCGGTATGGCCAACCAAGACGGTGGATCGCCCACCGTGCTCGAGATCCCACAGCCTGATGGTCGAATCCCATCCGCCGGTGGCAAGATAACGTCCGCTGTGGCTGAATGCGAGGCCGTAGACCGAGCCAGTGTGTCCGGTGAGCACTCGTGAGGCGGAGCCCGAGGCAACGTCGGTGAGCCGGATACTCATGTCGTGACCAGACGAAGCGAGCACCTGACCGTCGGGACTGAATGCCAGAGCCATCACTGGTCCGTCGTGGCCGGGCAGCAGGCGGTGCTTGACTGGCTGCGTCAACGACCACGCGCGAACCGTACGGTCGGCGCTGGCTGTGGCGAGCAAGCGACCATCTGGGCTGAAGGCGACGCCCTCGACCCAGCCAGTGTGTCCCTCCAGTACCTGCTTCTCTTCGCCCGACCACACGTCCCAGAGACGCACGGTCTGATCGGCGCTGACCGAAGCGAGGAGTTGTCCGTCGGGATGGAAGGCGATTCCTTGGACGCTGTTGGTGTGTCCAGCATGCTCCGCAACGGCAACGTCCGGTTGGATGCGCCACAGTCGCAGAGTGCGGTCGTAGCTTCCCGAGGCGAACAGTCTTCCGTCCGGGCTGACGGCAACCGTGATGACCTCCTGCTCGTGTCCGCGGTAGGTCTGTTCGTTGACACCGACATTGATATCCCAGAGTCGAACGGTCTTGTCGTGACCTGCCGAGAGAAGCCTTCTTCCGTCCGGATGGAAGACGACCCGGGCGACCGCGTCCTGGTGCTCGGAGAGGCGGGTCACGTTTCTTCCGTTCGCCGTTGACCACAGTTGGATCTTTCCCTCGGAATCGCCAGTAGCGAGGAGGGAGCCGTGGGGATTGTATGCCACACTGCGGACCAGGCCACCGACCGCAAGAACATGACGAGCGGTACCAGAAGCAATGTCCCATACTCGGGCAGAGCCGTCGGCGCTGCCCGACGCGACCTCCCTGCCATCCGGCTGGAAGGAGATCGATCGGACTGGCGCAGTATGCCCTGTCAGGGTTTTCGCTGGCGAACCGGCGTTGGTATCCCAGAGGCTGACAGTGCGATCGTAGCTCGCTACCCCCAGCAGGCGTCCGTTCGGGCTGAAGGCGACGTCGTAGAGGGCGCCGTTGCCGGTCCAGATGCTCGCCGTACCGGTTTTCAGATCCCAGATTCCGAGCTGAGCCGATTCGGTGCCGGAGGCAACCCGCCGGCCATCCGGGGAAAACGCCACCGTCATGACGCGACCTTCGTGGCCGCGCAGCAGGCGCATGGCGAGGGTTCTGGTGTCGAATAGATAGACCGACCGTTCTTGTCCGGCAACGGCGACCATGCTGCCATCCGGGGAAAAGGCGACGTCGGAGATCAGGCTCGCGAGCTCTTTGCGCCAGACCATTGGCTCGCGCTCGAGGCGCCACCACAGCGCCCGCCCGTGCAGCGAATCGTGGGCTTCGAACGATCCACGCAGCTTGGCGCGCGCTTCGAGCAGCTCGCCGCGGGCGAGCGCAGCTCGTGCGCCCTCGCGTTGGGCTTCCGCCCGTTGCAGCTCGGCGCGACGACGTTCCTTCTCGGCGCGGTCGCGCTGCCGTTGCGAATCGCGGGCAACCAGCACCGACGCTGCCGCGATAACCACCAGCACCGACGCGGCGCTGAGCACGAGCAGGCGCATGCTACGTCGCCGCGTTCGTGCTTTTTCTTCGGCGGTCGCCAGAAAGTCCAGCACCAGCCCCGGCACCGGTCCCTGGCATTTGCCCAATCCTCTTCGCGCCTCGGCCAGGGCTTCTCCTTGCCATAGCTCGGAGTGTCTCCGACCTCGCTTCTCCCACAGCTCGGCCGCCTGAAGTGCTTGAGCGAGAAAGGCCATCTCCTCGCGGCTCTCCTCGAGCCACCGGGCGAGTCTTCCCCAGGTGCGGATCAGAGATTCGTGAGCCAGCTCGACCACTGCATTGGCGTCACTCTCCTCTTCTCCTTTGCGGAGGTTTACCAGGCGAGCCTGCACTAGCCGTCCGAGCACCAGCTCTCCGTCGGGTCCGAGATTGCCGACGATTTCTCGCTTGGCGGCTGCTCGTCGCGTGCCCTCTGCTGTCACCAGTCCGAGCAGCAGCTCGCGAGCCACTCGCACCTGTCTGGATGACAAACCCTGCAGCACTCCATCGGCATGCTCGGCCAGAGCTCCGGCGATTCCCCCCATCGCCTCGTACGCCGCGCGGGGCACCAGCCTCCTCGCTCCGTCGCGCCGGTCCCACAGTTGACCGGCAGCGAATTCCAAGAGCGGAAGGCAGGCTGGCTCGCCCTTGACGGCGGCGACGATTTCGGTCGCAAGTCGGGCATCGTCGTAGCGGTACCCGACCACCTCCAGCGGCCGGGTGAGCATTGTCTCGAGCGCCGCCGGGCTTGGACGGCGCAGCACCACCACGCGATCGAGGGCAGTGCTGCTCACTTCGGCTCCCTCGAGCACCCGACCCAGGAAGTCGTCCCGGATGGTCAGAACGACGCGTACTGGTCCGGTCGGATCGTCAGCCGCATTGAACACCGCCTCGACGAACAATCTTCTGTCTTCTTCTTCGCGAACCAGGGTGAACACTTCTTCCAGCTGGTCCACGAACAGCAGCACGCGGCAGC
>JAZDLZ010000994.1:0-2435 GCA_043801535.1 Pseudomonadota bacterium | reverse complement strand
CTGGCGGCGGCCGACGCTGCGCGGCCGGTCCGCGTCGGCATTTCATGACGCCGAGGGCAGAGGCCGGCGTGCCCATGCCAGGTGCGCGGGTGTCGCTTGGTGTCGAGGCGAGGGCGGTGTTCAGGTCGGTGCAAGCGGGCTTGTCGTCAAACCGCCGTCAGGAAGTCCGAGCCCGGGAGTGAAACGGTGTACGCGCCAGCCGCAGTATTTGACCGCCTGATAAATCCTCACGTAGGCGTCGAGGGTCTCGGCACTGCGGAAGCCGTCGTGCCCCTGTTCGAGGCGGCGCAGGAATCGAATCCCGGTCTCGGCCAGGGAGTTTCGCTGAACCAGGTCCGGGTGCCGCAAGTAGGCAATCATGTCGTCGAAGCGGCCGACGAGGAAGGTGAATGCCTTGTGCAACGCCGTGCCGCGCTTCACGCCGGGTTGACACCCTTCGGCGCCGGGCAGTTGGGCGAAGCGCTCCTGGCCATCATGGCTGCTGCGTTGGACGTCCAGATCGCTCGTTCAAGCCTGGGAGATTCCGAGGAGAACTACGAGAACGAAATGGAGCACTGCATTGAGGAGAGCCACGACTTGGACGGCATCGATGCGCTGACGGATTCGTACGTCGCGGCCCAGGACAAGCGAGCCAAGACCCAAAGGTGGATCAACAGGGCGACAACTGTTCTGAATGATTTCAAGATGGTGGTAACGGCGGCCGCTGGGATTGCCGCAACTGTCGCAACCGGCGGAGCAGCAGCGCCTCTCGCCATTGGAATGACGGCGGCCGCGGCATGTTCTTCGAGGGCTGGAAACGCGCTCGGTGGTGTCAGCAACGAGATTGCCATCAACGCGGCCGAGGCAGATCGGCACTACCAAAGGGACCTATTGAAGAGACAGAACGCCATGAAGACCAAGGAGTGCTTCCACGGCGCCGACCAGTACAAGGTGGGAATGGATACCGCAGTGCTGCGTATCCAGCGCGCCATGCTGGACGCCGAGATAGCTGCGATCCGGCTCCTCAACCTCCAGCGCGAGGTCGATCGAGCCGTCATGGAAGGCAATGCCGTGCTCAAGCGCGAGAGCGGACGCACTGTTCCGAGCGTTGCCCATCACTACTGGCTCGACGAGCGAATCGATCGGTTCACCAAGGACTTCGATTGGGCGCAGCGCCTCACCTATCTGGCAATGCAGGCGGTCGAGTACGAGTACCAGCAGAGCCTGCCGCTGCGGAAGGCGATTCTCGGCGCCTCGCACCCCGACGAGCTACTGGACGTGGTGCGCTCCCTGCAACAAGAGCAGCTCACCCGAACCATCAACGGCCGGCGGCCAGAGGAGGCCACGCTAGTCTTGAGCCTGCGTGGTGACATCCTGCAGATTCAGGACAAGACGAACGCGCCAGTCGGAGAGTGCAACTACCCACCGAACGTGATCTTCCAGAAGCGCCTCCTCGAACAGCCGTATCAGGTATTCGACGGCGAGCGCTACCTCGGTCAAGGGATACCGTTCAGCCTCCCCGCAACCGGTCCTCTTGCCGAGCGCTGCGCCGAACGGCTGTGGCGAGTGACTGCCACTCTGCAAGGCGACATGCTGGATGTCGACGAGCCGACAGTGACGGTGTTCTTGATGAAGCGCAACAACTTCCAGAGCCAGTGGTGCGAAGGTCGGGGCGAGGGGGGGGACACGCTGCAGGTCGGCGCAGTGCAACCATCCTCGCGGCTCTTTGCGGCCGACGAGCGAGGCGGCGGCGATGCCCAAGGCATCACTCACGTATCGGCAATGCTGCAGCCCTGGCTGAATGTGCCAAAGAGCGAATTCTACCGCGACGCCTACGTCGAAGGGGCATCCGAGGAGCTGGCTGGACGGGGGCTCTACGGTGACTACGTGCTCCTGTTCCCGGCGAGCGGCCTGCTCAGCACCGAATTCAAGCTGCAGAACGTCGAGGACGTGCTGCTGAGATTCGATTTCCTGTCGGTCGACAACATCGGGGTAAACCTGTAGCTCGCGCTCGATTGGCTGGGCTCGCTCAGCTTGCGAAGTGGCAATAGTTCGGCAATCCTTGGTAGCAGGCGCAAGGCCGATGACCAAGGATAGTGCGTGAAGCCGGAATCCAATTGCAGGCTGGGCAGCAGGGGAAAGGCAGCAGCTCAAATGTGGTCCATGCTCCAATGCTTCCAAGGTCAAGCATCCCAACCTGCTCCGAAGTCGAAGGTGTCTGTCAGGAGAACAGACGCATCGCCGGGGACCGGTCAAACGTGTTTGGCGTCTTCCTGGCGAAACGTCCTCATTCTCGTCGCAGTTCTCCTGGCCACCCTCGCCGCCCTCGCTCCCATCACCGCCCACGCCCAAGTCGAGCCCGCGAAGTCCTTTTCCCCGACCACGCTGAAGCTCCCGGACGGTCCCGGGTCGGTGCAGGGGCTGGCTGACGGCGTCTCGATCGGCATGTTCAGTAG
>JAZDLZ010000992.1:0-4582 GCA_043801535.1 Pseudomonadota bacterium | reverse complement strand
CATGCAACTCCGCATCAGGAACACGAACCTGAATGAGTGTGAGATCCTGCTGGAGAAGCGCAGTTACACGCTGGGTCGGGGACCTGACAACGACATTGTGGTCGACGATCCTGCCATATCCCGGAACCATTGCGAGTTTATCCACAGGGACGGCAAGTGGTTCGTTCGCGACCTCGGCAGCACAAACGGAGTCCGCGTTGGGCCCGAGAAGATCGCCGAGTCACACCAAGTTGGGGATGGGGATCTCATTCAACTGGGTTCCGTACAGATCGTCGCGACTGCTCAGCCTCTTGGCCCCGTTCATCCGTCATCTTCCGCAGCCGCAGCCGTTTCGTCCCCTGCTGCACCCTCAGCGCCCATATCGCATCAGCCGAGGAGAGGAGTCCTGGCATTTGGGTTGGCCGTCCTCTTTGTCCTGATTGCTGGTTTGGCTGGGGTCCTGCTCTGGTCCAGAATGCCACCAGCCGAATCCGCTGCCCCGGTGACACGGGAACCGAGACCGGAGAAGCCAAAGGTGGTGGAGCGCGATCTCAAGCTCGAACACCTCGAAGAAATGCTCAAAGCGGCACAGCAGCACCTCAAGGACAACCCCGGCGATCTCGATGGTGCCATAGAGAAGTTCCGAGTCGTATACACAGAAGCTGCAGGGACACGCGTCCAGCTTGCGGCACTTGATGAGATGAAACGGGTCGAGGGTCTGTGTGCGGTCGAAGTGGAGCGCATTCAGAATGACTTGCGTCAGAAGGCAGACGCACTGGCGACTGAGGGTGACTACGAGAAGGCGAGATCGGTTCTGTCCGACTATGCGGGGCCCTTCGCGTCAGCCACCGCAGCTTGGAGGAGCAGCGAGGTCGAGCGTCTAACAGCCCAACAGGACCAGATCGCCAAGGACTACCTGCGGCGCCTGGACCCTGTTCTTGTTCAACTCATCACGCCCAAGTTCGATGGAATCCGCGAAACGGTGACAGCGTTCCAGGCCGAACCCGCGTACAAGGAGGCTCCCGCTGCAACACGTGAGTTGATGACGGAGATTCTGGCTGTGACGGCACTGCCGGAAAGAGTGATGACCCGTCTCTCGCAGCTCAAGGGCAAGACGCTCACCCTCGGACTCAGTACCGGCGCCGTGAGCCTGGAGATCGTGGGTCTCAAAGACAACGGCACGGTGGACGCCTTCAGCCAGACACAGTACGGCAAGGTCAAGCGAACCGTGGAGTTCCGAGACCTGACACCCAAGGAAAGTCACCGGCTGTTGGGAGACGACAAGGATGGCACGACCCGTATCATGCGTGGCCTCCTGCTCCTGGCGGCGAAACAGGCAGACGCGGCTAAGAAGGAGTTTGCCCAAGCTGGGACGGGACTGGCCGGGTTGCTGATCGAGCGATTAGAAGGACGGCCACACGTCGAACCGGTAAAGGCCGTGAAGGAAGCAGCACCCCTGACCGACAAGCAAGTGGAAGAAATTAACTCCCGGCTTGATGCGGCAATCCGCAAACTCGAGAATCTCAACGGCCTGCTGACGATCAAGTCGAGGAAGGTAGACAAGGGCGGGGTTACGCTCGATCTCACCGGAAACGCGAACCTCAAGTTCTTGGAGCCGCTTGAAGGCATCCCCATTCAGTCGCTGAACCTCAAGAACACAGCGGTCCTCGACATCACCGCACTCCGACGAATGCCGATGAGAGCGCTGGACCTCTCAGGCACGAAAATTCAGGATCTGGCCCCCCTGCGCGGCATGCGTCTCGAATCGCTGGACCTGAGCGGGACTGCGGTCGCCGACCTTGTGCCACTCCGCGGAATGCCTTTGCAGAGTCTGAACATCAGCGGCACGAAGGTTTCATCTCTCTCGCCACTAAAGGGCATATCACTGACGGAACTGAAAGCCGACAGCACAGGGGTTGACGACCTCGACCCGCTGAAGGGAATGCCCCTAAAGAAGTTGAGCCTGGCCTACACCCGAGTCACCTCACTCGTCCCCTTGGAGGGCATGCCCCTTGAGAATATCCATTTGGAGTTCAGCAAGATCACCGATCTCAGCCCGCTGAAGGGGATGCCTCTCTTGTTCCTCGGTATCAACTACACGGGAATTGTGGACCTCCGGCCGTTGGCGGGGATGTGCTTGAAGGAGTTCGTCGCCCCGGGGGTACCAGTATCCGACATCCGGGTCTTGAAAGGCATGCCACTCGTCACCTTCAAGATGAACACTACAAAAGTCGACGATCTGCAGGTTCTGAAGGGCATGCCGTTGGTGTCCGTATGGGCCGGAGGAGCAGAACTCAAAGGCGACAAGGTTGCCAGCGCGCTTGCGAGCCTGGAACTTTGCGAACTTCGCATCGAGACGACTGTCTTGAAGGACATCACCTTCTTGAAAGACATGCCCGTGGAGTTTCTCGACATCGGTCCGGCGGAACTCGACAACTTGGATGTTCTGGTTGGAAAACGTATCCAATACTTCTGGGCCCGCGGCGCACGGATACGCGACTACAACACGTTGCAGACGTTGCCGCTGGTCTATCTCGGACTCAGTGGGAGCACCATTGCGGACATCAGCCTGCTCCGGGGGAGGACCCTATGGTGTCTCGATCTGTCCAATACGTGCATCCGTGATATCAGACCGCTTGAGAACATGCCCTTGGAGATGCTCTTCCTGCATGGGTGCAAGAATCTGGATGACATCTCGACACTCGCAACGTTGAAGAAGCTTACAGCCCTGACGGTCCCGGAGCATCTGCCGCTTAGAAAACTCGATTTCCTGCGCGGTCTTCCTGCTCTGAGGAAGCTCGGTTACTCGGATGTGCTTAATGTGTGGCCGCCGACCACGGATTTGACGGTCGAGCAGTTTTTCGAGAAGAACTGGGCCCAGGCGCAGGAGAAGGACCAAGACAAAGGCAAGAGGGAGAGGCCTCGTCGTTGAGCCCGCCCAGGGACTCGTCCCCCACTGTTCCCCGGGAAGTCGCCGCTGCAGACGGACACAACGTGGTCTTTGTGTCCGCGCCGGGCGCGATCAACACTATGCTTTCTGCGGACTCCGCACGCCTTGCCCGTACCAGAGCTGGGCGTCGGTGTAGCCGTGCGACGTCAGCAACCGGTACGAGGCATCGTTGTTGCCGAACCAGCGCCGGTCCGTGTCGTGGTAGAAGACGTGGTGCGCGTCCGTACCGGGGGCCAGTCTCACCCTGTTGCGGACCAACGCTGCGGAGTAGTTGTCGAAACTCTGCTCGGCGATCGCCAGCTTGTCCGGCCCGAACTTCAGGTCGTGCAGGTAGTCCATGGACATCTGCACCGAGGCGTAGTCGACGACCTTGTTGTGAGTCACAATCTCCCGCATGACCTCGTCGTAGACGTCCGGTGTCACCACTTGGTCGATGGACTTCATGCATTGGCCGTACACGATCTGCGGGTGCATGAGCATCGTCACGGCGGGGATGCGGCACACGGCGCGGATCATCTCGACGGTGTCCTCAACCAGGTCGGGTTGCAGCGGTTTGATGTCGCCATGCCCGTAGTGCGAGATGGCAACCGATACGTAGTCCAGAATGCCTGCCGCGTCGTCCGGGTCGCAGGCCAGGTCGCCGCGCGAGTTCAGCACGTCGATCTCGGCGCTGACCCAGACCTTGACGCGGAACTGCGGTTGGAGCGTCTCGACCTCGTCGCGGATGCGCAGGAACAGGTCTCGGGGCGTGGCCTTGTGCCAGTGCTCCGAGTACCCGACGTAGCGCAGGCCGAGCTCGTCCGCAGTCTCGAAGAGCTTGCGGAGCGTGAACCCCTTGGCCTGGCCTTCGCCGCACAGTTCGGTGTGGGTGTGGAAATCGCACTCGCGGAAGGTTGCTGTCGTCATCATCGCCCCCCCTCCGTTCAGTGGCGGTAGCCGCCGTGCTCGGCCAGCGCGTCGAGTATCGCCGCGTAGTTCTCATACTTGGCGGCCGGCATGATGCTGTGACTGGTGCCGAAGATGAACCCGCCATCCGGTTTCAGGGCCTGAATCTGCTCCGCCGCAAGCTGGCGAACCTGTGCCGGGTTCGAGAGAATCAGGTCGCCGCTGGGGAACCCGCCCCAGAGCGTGATGCGCTTACCGTACCGTTTCTTGAGTGTCTTGATATCCATCTCCGGCTGAATGGACTGGTACACGTCCACGCCCGCCTCGACGATCATGTCCATGAGGACCTGGTTGTTGCCACAGGCGTGGTGCAGCATGACCATGCCGTGTTCGTGGACCAGGCTGCAGAACGCGGCAAGACCCGGCAGGATGGCGTGCCGGAACAGCTCCGGCGACATGAACGGGCCGGTGTTGCAGCCGTAGTCGCAGCCGTAGGCGATGCCATCGAGTCCCTCGCGCTTGCCGATCTCGATGCCGCGGCGCACGTTCGGATGGTTGACCCAGTTGAGCAGATTCTGGCGGTGCCGGTCCGGGTCCTCGAACAACCTGACCCACGTTTCGACTTCGCTCACCGACGCATCCGAGTAGCCGAACTGCGGGTGCCCGATTTGGGGCGCAGCGAACAGGAAGTGGGTCTTGCCCAGCTCGCGCACGACGTGGCGGACGACTTCGAGTTCCGAGTCGGTCGGGTCCATGCTGGCCGGCGGT
>JAZDLZ010000955.1:0-2486 GCA_043801535.1 Pseudomonadota bacterium | reverse complement strand
CCGGCGGCGCCTGCCCCACCCGCTTCGCGGCAGAAGGAACCACGTGCCGCCCGAAGGCTGGCGGATGCGATGTCGCTGAAGCCTGCACCGGGACCTCGACAGAGTGTCCGGCTGACTTCGTCGACGACGTGGACGGCGACTCCTGGTGTGGATCAACTGACAACTGCCCCACAACAAAAAACCCGGGACAAGAAGACACCGACGGCGACGGCATAGGCGACGCATGTGAAACGGAGCTCGACGCTGGCATCGATTCGCTGCCAGCGGACGGCGGCTTCGACGGTCAGCCTGTGGATGGAGGACCGGACGGTCATGCCAGCGACGCCAGCTCGGACGCAGCCAGGACCGACGTGCAGATCGCCGATGTTTTGCCGGCAGATGGGTCGAGTGTGGACGGTGCGAGTGTGGACGGGTTGCCAGGGGCGGATGTTCCGGTCATCACCGATGCGAAGCCCGCGCTCGACTCTCCGGCAGAATCCGATGCCGGGAAGACCGACGAGATGAACGTCAACGACCTGTACGGCTGCGGCTGTCGGATGACAGGAAGGGGCGCCCAGCATGGCAGTACCCTGCTGCTTGCCGCCGTTCTTCTTCTTGCTGCCGGCCGGCGAAAACGATGGCGGGCGTGCTTCGCGCGACTCCTGGCTGCGCTGCTCGGCCTCGCCTCCGCGCTCACGCTCGCGCCCGACGCCAGCGCGCAGCGTCGCAAGGCGAAAGAGGATCTGGCGCGCGAGCACTACCAGGCCGGAATCACCAAGTACGACCTTGGCCAGTTCGACGAGGCGATCGGGGAGTTTCAGAAAGCCTTCGAGATCTCGAACGCGCCAGGCTTGCTGTTTAACATCGCTCAAGCGTACCGTCTCAAGAAGGACTACGGCCGCGCTCGTTTCTTCTATCAGTCCTATTTGCGCCGCCAGCCCGATGCGGCAAATCGGCAGGATGTCGAGGCCCGCATCAAGGAGATCGACGAAATCCTGGCGACCGGTGACAGGACCAGCAGCGCCCCGCCCCGCGGCACCCTTCCACCGGAGGGATCGTCGAACCGCGAGTCCCAGCCCGGGTCTCAAGTCAGGCCCGAATCGCCTTCTCAGCCGGCGCTCACCCCTGAAAGCCCGCCTGCCATTCAGGATGCCAAGCCACCGCCAGCTCGTCCGTCCGATTCCACCGCCGGTGCGACACCGGCAAAGCCGCCGGCAGCGACGACGGCTTCGGCTGTCGCGCCTGTCGCCGTCGACAGCGACGAGTTGGATCCGCGCAACAGCAGCAGCAGCAACAGCACGATTATTGGCGCCGAAGGGTCCACGAAAACAGCAACCAGGCATCATCCCCTTTCACTCGCAGGGCTGCTTCGGGCCGACATCGCTCCGACTGCCCCAGGCGCAGTATTCGCCCTCGGGGCGTCCTTGGCTGTCTCACGCGGCATTGAGGTCACTGCCGCAGCAACCGTCGGATCGCACCTGGGCGCGTCGCTCGGCGGGACGTTCCTGCTTGGGGACCCATCGACACGCCTTCGTCCCTTCCTCGAAGTGGCGCTGCCAGCCTTCTTTGCCGATGGTGTGCAGATGGGTGCTCAGGCCGGCGGCGGCATTCGCTGGCAGCTTCTGTCCAATGTTGGTGTCCGCGTTGGGTTGGGTGGTGTCTTCGTTCCTACCCTCAAGCGTTCGCCGAAGGCCTTGCTCCTGGCTGGAGTCGGCATTCAAGTTTGGAGGTAGTACTCTTGCGTGTTTCCAACGAGTCTTCCCCGAAGAGCAGCAATACACCGCGGACGGGAAAGTGAGCTATTTCGTCGGCCCGGAACGACAATCAAGCGATTTGGGCGGACCGAATTTCCAGACCTGACGAGAGCTGGGGTGTGAGGTGCGCTTGGTCGCCATGGATTCTCCAGGATCTCCGGGATATGCCGAAACACAGCTGAGCTACTGGTGCTCACTTCGCCACATGCGCCGCCGGCATGCGAGCCGTGCGGCGATGGCGAGAACGATAATGGTCGGGCTGTCCGTGCCCGTGCCATGACGCCCACGGCCGACCTCGCACGAGCAACCGCCCGAGCTGACGTCTGCTTCGTCCGCATGTCCGCCGTCCCCTGCGCCCGAGTTGCCGGCATCCATGGCGGCAGCAGCCGCGTCACGGCTGCAGTCGGGGGGCAGGGTGCCGGCGCAGCGTCCAGCCGTGCACACGTCGGAGGTGGTGCAGGCATCCCCGTCGTCGCAGGCTGTCCCCTCGCCGGTCGCCACGTTTACGCACTGGCTGGTGGCGGGGTCGCAGGAGTCCGCGGTGCAGGGGTTCTCGTCGTCGCAGGCGACCGCCACTCCGCCGGTGCACTTGCCCCCGGCGCAGACGCCGCCGCATATGGTTGCCGACGAGCACGGCGTGGTGTCCGCCACTTCGACGTGCGCGCAGCCGAGATCGGCGTCGCAGCTGTCGATGGTGCACGGGTTTTCGTCGTCGCAAGAAAGCGCGGGGCCGCTCTGGCACTCGCCAGCGGC
>JAZDLZ010000948.1:0-3330 GCA_043801535.1 Pseudomonadota bacterium | reverse complement strand
GCTGCTGCCTCCGTTCTCTTGTTGGACGAACGATCCACGTGTGGTCTCCCGCCTGGGCACGGCCACGAGTAGAGAGAATGAGCCAAGTATAGACCTTCGTTTTTGGCGTGCCAGCGCGACCACTGATCCGCACCTGCGCATGGTTCTGTTCATGGAAGATCGGAGCCCGGAAGACCGGAGGAGTGGTCTGGAGTGGTGGTTCTGATTTCATAGTGGCCCAGTGGCATGTCGGCCGGAAGAGCTATGGTGGTGGAGAAAGCTCCAAGAGGGTCGGTCTGGCAATGGGCGACGAGGTGTGGCTTAGCTGGCTTGTTTCCCAGGTGTACCAGGTGAATCTCGACTGGGATGTTGGCTGCGGGCAGTCTGTCGGTGACTGCTCTGCCGGTGACAGTCAGGCGTTGGCCACGGTAGAGCGTTTCTGGCAGAGCGACGACGGTGAATGTCACCTCGAGACTGCTCGCTGGTCCGGAGAGCGGCGGCGTTTCACGAGGGCCGGACGTCGCGGTCGTGCTTGCAGAGGCAGGATGCGGTGTTTCTGGGCCGGCCGAGAACAACGGTGACGGTCGAGTCGAAGGCGGAGTCACAGACGAAGCCGGGGTCGAGGTCGTCGGCGAGGGCGGAATCGACTGGGCTGGCAACGGAGACGACGGCCGAGACGACGGCGACGACGGCGACGACGGCGACGACGACGGCGATGACGGCGATGACGGCGAAAAGGGCGATGACGGTGCAGAGGACGATGCTGCGGTCGACGGGGGCGATGATTGCCATCGAGGCAGGGAATGAGGTGCGGACGGGTGGGCGGGGGAAAGGAGATTGGGCTGAGTCGGGTTGCCCGCGCCACCGAGATCGATGCGAACCCAGCGTTGTTCTGGAAGCCATACCTCGACGAAGGCATGAGCTTCGTTGGCCACGTACCGAGCCGGGATTCCAAGGGCGTTTGCCGTCACCATGAAAGCGAAAGCGCGATGGCGGCAGACTCCCCGTTTGGCAATGGCCAAGTCATTGTATATGTCACCGGTCCGGTGACGGAGCTGCCCTGGCTCGAAGCTGCGGAAGTAGAGCACGAGCCGCGAGAGGACCTCTCTCAACGGCTGGCCCGAGTCGACGCCGACAAGACGCTGAACAGCCCTCGCGACTTCCAGGATCCGCGGCGGAAGTGGTCGTATGCCGGTTCCCTCTCCAATGGCCTGGTGCGGGCGTGGCAGGCTAGCCGCAAAGTAACTCTCCGGTGCGTCGGCGAGGAATACGAGTCGGTAGGATCCATAGCGGTGCGGGCTGCTGGAGCGAACGCAGTAGTTGTCGGCTCCATCTTTGGAGAACACCAAGCTGATCGGTGGCTCGGCTTGGTAGGAACGGATTCTCATTTCGGCGGCCACCGATGGGATCGGCGTACAGCGTTCATCGCCAAGGATGATTGGCAGGGAGCCCCAGAATAGCCGGCGACCTGGGTCGTCGTCTCCGCCAACCAGCAAATCGATCTGGCTGTCGTCATACACTGCGAGCGTGTAGTCGGGCATGACGGCGTCGAAGACACTCATGCGCTTGAACGGGATCACCGACGGGTTGAAGACCGCCTGGTAGCCAAGCTCGCCGCTGAAGTCGGTCAGCGAGTCTGGTCGTTCGTTTGACCTTCGCGCCAGATCAAGTGCGGGCCCGGGTGCGGCTGCGGTCGTTGGTTGTGTCCCGGTAGCACTGGGCTGAGGCAGGAACGCACCATCCTGCAGGAACGCTGCCGGATTGCGTCCGGCAGTTGGTGCTTGTCCCACAATACGTCGTGAGGCGCCTCCGGTTGCCCTATCGTTTTCTTCACCCGACTGTCCTGGGTCGGGGGGCGGCAGATACTCGTGGATGATCGGCTCTCTTTCCTCGGAGCTGGACTGCGAAGACGGCAGCAGAACCACTGCGGCGAGCACGAGTAGTACCAGCGCCCGCCGCCTGGATGCTTCGTGCGACGGCGATCGCCAAACCTCGACGGGGAGACTCTCGGTCAATCGGTCGAGTTGGCGAGCGTTCCGCGCGCTCCTGGCTATGCGCTGTCGAGTGTCCACCGCCGAATCACTTGCTTGCGGGTTGTTCGAAAGCTTCTGCTTCTTTCTCGATCCGACCCCGAGGAATCTCGACGCAGAAAATGCTGCCGGAGGGGCTGTTGTCCTCGACCCAGATGCGACCACCGTGTGCTCGAACGGCAAGACGGCAGAAAGCGAGACCAAGTCCTCGGCCAGCTCGCAAGGCATCTCGGTTCGTTCCGGCAACCTGGACGAATTTTCCGAATACTCGTTCCTTCCATTCGGTTGGAATTCCTGGACCCTCGTCACCGATTCGGACCAAGACGTTGTCGTCGGGGGTAGCGCTGGCATCTATCGTGACGGATTTGCCACGCGGCATGTACCTCAGGCAGTTGTCGAGGAGGTTTTCGACGACTCTACGCAAGAGGTCGCGATCCGCTGACACCTCCAGCGATGTGGCAATGGCAACCTGGATTGCCTGGTTCTTCAAGGCAGCTCGGCGTTGTAGAGAGCGCTCGACTCCTTGCACCAACTCCCCGATTTCGACGTTGCTGCGAGTCAGCACGAGCTCGCCGCTTTCGCTTCGACTGATGTCGAGCAGGTTCCGCACCATGCGGTGTACCGTCTGCGCGCCCATTACTGCGTCCTGGAGAGCTGCTGCAGCTTCGGTTCCTTCGTCCTCGGTTTCGAGGGCGTACTGGATGTTGCCCAATACCCCTGCCAATGGGCTGGTGAGGTCGTGTACCAGAAAGCCTAACAGCTCGTCCTTCTGGCGTTGAATCCGCAGGAGCTCGTCACGCTGGGAGCTGATCACCGAGCAGCTGCGCTGCAGCTCTTCTTGAAGACGTTTGATGCGAATCAGCGAGCGTACCCTGATCAGTAGCTCGGTACGGTTGATGGGCTTGGACAGGAAATCATCCACTCCGATCTGGAGCGCTTGATCGTGGATGTAGGCGTCGGTCAGACCAGTGAGAAAGACGATCGAAAGATCTCGACCGTCCGGCATTTGCCTGATCCGTTCGCAAGTCTCGAACCCGTCCATCCCAGGCATCAGGATGTCGAGGAGCACCAGATCGAAGGTTTCCCGGCCAAGAAGCTCGAGCGCTTCCTGGCCACTCGTCACTGCGTCGACGTGGTAGCCGGCCGTTGCAAGCTGGGCCGAGGCCAGCTCTCGGTTGAGTGGGTTATCGTCGACGACCAGAATTCTTTCCATTTTTACCAAGGAGCCGGAGCAGAATAACTTGAACAAAGTATCGGCGATGAGGCGCCCGGATGGCAAGGAGCGAGGAGGGCGCATACTCTCGGTATGCAAAGGGGGGAC
>JAZDLZ010000940.1:0-8930 GCA_043801535.1 Pseudomonadota bacterium | reverse complement strand
CGGCTGGCTGGCGGAGCACTACTTTGCCGCGGGCGAGTCGAGCAAGGCGCTACCCTTCGCGTTTGCCGCTGCCGAAGAGCATGCCGCGGTCTGGGATCATCACGGGGCATTGTCCTGGTACGAGCGGATCCTCCCGTTTGCTGCTGTCCAAGCCAGCACTGCTACGCCAGGCTCGGACGAACGTCGCCTCTTGGGCAGAGTCCACGAGCGCCTCGGAGACATGCGGGCAGTGCTGGGCGACATTGCCGGTGCGGTCGAGTGCTATCAGAGCGCCGAGCTTGCCCACGCAGAACAAGCCGATGATCCGGCAACCGAGAGCCGCCTTGCCTGCAAGACTGCCGATGCGCTGAGACGCAAAGGTGAGGGTGAAAGAGCAATCGAGTGTTTGGTGAAGGTGCTTGCTCGTCCAGGCCAAAAGACAAAGAGTCAGGAGGCTTCCTGTCATCTGGCGCTTGCTCGGGTACACATGTATCGTGCCGAGTATGCGGCAGCCGGAGAGCATGCTGCAATCGGCCTGGCCTTGGCGTGTGCTGCCGACGATCCCGAGCTGGTCGTGCAACTGGCGGGTGCTCGGGCTGATGTCGAGACCTATCGTGGCGATGCCAAGGCTGCTGTGGCCGTAGCCGAGGAAGCTCTGGCGGAAAGCCATTCTGGTGCGAGCGAGATCGCCGTTGCTCGCCTCTACCAGACCCATGGTCGTGCTTGCGTTCATGCCGGCGAGTATGCCAAGGCTATTGAGTCGCTCGAACGCGCAGCTGCTGTGCACCGGGCCGCTGGTCTCGTCGAGCAAGAAGCCAAGGTCTTGAACAATCTAGGAGCAGCTTGCTATCTCCGCGGCGATTGGGACAAGGCACTCTCCGCGTGCGAGCGATTCCTCCACCTTTGCGAGCGCACCAGCGAGATCCAGGAACAGGTGGGTGCTCTGAACAATCTTGGTTGTCTCTATCGGGATCGCGGCGAGCTAGCCGAGTCGGTGGCAGTGTTCGATCGTGCCATGGTCCTTGCAGATCGTGCCTTTCGTCCGTATGTAAAGGCCGCAAGCCTAGGCAATCGCGGCGAAGCGCTCTTCAAGCAGGGAGACACTGCTCGAGCACGCGAGAGCTACGAGAGCTGCCTGCGTCACTTCGAGAGTATTGACGCTCGCGGCGATCTGATCGAGACCAAGCGACGGCTTTGCGAGCTCGAGCTCTCGTTGGGTCGTAGCCAGGCTGCCATGACCATCGCGCTCGAGACTGCCCGCGAGGCGAAGGAAGCTGGTATCCGTCTCGAAGAAGGGAGCCTACACCGCGTGGCAGCCGCGGCTCTCCGTCTCGAAGGCAACCTCGAATCAGCATCCTGGTTCTTGAATCGGGCCAAGGAGATCCTGGACTCGGTTGGCTCGCGCTACGAGCTTGCCAAGCTCGATCTCGAGGCTGCCGAGCTGGCGGCGGCCCGTGGCCAGCATGTCGAGGCCATGGCCGGTTTCGATCGTGCCATCGAAGCGTTTGCAGCTCTCGGAGCACGGTGGGATCTGTCCCAGGCCAGGAGTCGCCGGCACGCTTTTGCCGGGCAGCTGGTTCCTGCCGCCGGTGCTGCCAGTCTCGCGCAGGGCGGGCTGGGAGAGGTCGTGCTCGAGGTTGCTCTGGCCTCCGGCCGGATGGAGCTGGAGAGACTCCTCGAGGTCATTCTCGACCGCATTCTCGAGGCAAGCCGCTTCGAGCGAGGCTTCATACTCCTGCTCGACTCGGCGGGAATGCCCACCGAGCGAATGCGGCGCACGTCGAGCAAGGAAGGCGCCGAGTTCGATCAGGCCGATTCGTATTTTTCCGGATCGGTGGTGCGTCGCGTTGCCCGCTCCGGCGAGCCAGTGGCGGTCACCGACGTTGCTGGCGACGCCGCGTTGCGGATGCAGCAGTCCGTGGTTTCCCTCAAGCTGCGCAGCATCATGTGTGTGCCGATGCGGGTAAGGGACCGGATTACTGGCATTATCTACGTTGACAGTCGCCGTCTCTCCGAGAAGGATCACAGCGCGGATCTCGTTCTCCTCGAGGCGCTGGCATCGCAGGCGGCGATCGCAGTGGAGAATGCTCGCCTGGTCGCCGAAGAGCAACGCAAGACCGAGCTCATGGCCATCCTGGCTCACGAAATCCGTAACCCCTTGTCCGGAATCCTCGGCTTTTCGGATCCCATGCCAGAGGAAAGGGAATCCCTGTCGGCGCCGGCCATCGGTCTTTTTGCCCGCATCCATCGTGACGCCCAGCGCCTGAAGCGACTGGTAGACAACGTCCTCGAGCTGGTGCGGGTGGAGGCAGGCAAGGTTCAATGGACGCTGATTCCGGTCGCTGTTCCCGAGCTAGTTGCCGACGTCCGTGCTAGCTACGAGCTCTTGGCCGAACGCAATCGGGTCACCATCGAGCTCGAGACTGCGGCGGATCTTCCCAAGGCAGTCGCCGATCAAGACCGGCTATTCCAGGTACTGTCGAACCTCGTGGGCAACGCGCTCAAATTCTGTCCTCAGGGCGGTCGCGTGACGATCGGCGCGCACCAGGAGCAGGTGGATGCATCTGCTCTGGATGGAGAGGTCGGGGAAAGCCGCCAAGGGGAAGGTCTTGCCGCCTGGACACCGATTGCCCCGAAAGTTGGCGAAACGCGACGCTACGTGCGTATCGACGTTTCCGATACTGGTCCCGGCATTCCCAAAGAGCGCCGGAGCCAGTTGTTCGAGAAGTTCGCCCAAGGCGAGGAAGGCAAGCGGAGCGCGCGAGGAATCGGCCTCGGGTTGTTCATCAGTCGAGAAATCGTCCGTCGTCATGGCGGGACGATCTGGGTGGAAGACGCCCCTTCGGGAGGCGCTCGGTTCAGCTTCCGGATCCCTGTCGCTCCGAGCCACTAGAGCGCCGATCCGATCGGTGCTCTAGCAAGCGTAGGGGTCGCACGACCAGTAGTCGCAGCCCCAACAATTGAAGGTTGGTGGCCAGCTGCCCCAACAGTAGTAGGTATAGCCGCAGTCGGAGCAGAGGTTCCAGCAGGTGTTGTCGTAGTCGAGCAGCAGCTTGGCCGACAGGTAGTTGGGCGAGCAGTAATTGACCGCCGTAGAGCCACGTAGCTGCACCTCGATTCGTCCGTCGGCAGCGAAGGTCTCGAGCTGGCTCGAGGGAATTGTGATTGTCGCCGAATAGAAGGACGTGGTGCAATCGCTCAGGCTGGTATTGAACTTCCGACCCATGTTGACCCCGTCGATGTAGACGTCGATGTACTCGGTGGTCGAGCCAAGATCGCCGCGCGCATAGACAGTGAGTATACCGTCGCCAAAGGGATCCGTCGGGATCTCGTAGTCGTACACTACGTTGACCACCGCCGGGAGGGTCGTCCCACTGCCGTAGACGGGCGTCTCCACCCCGATCATCGGCTTCGGATCCTGGATGGTCACCGCCAGCGTTCCGGGGCCCTCGTTGTCTCCATAGCCCTCGACCACGATCCAGTAGGTGCCGGCAGCGAAGTTGCCGGAAATCTGCGAGGTGAAGTCCTGGTAGTCGTCGCTAGAAGCGATCTCGGTCGTGCCCGGGCAGCTCCCCCCGGAGAGCAGATAGAGATAGGTGTCGAAGCTCGAGCCCGCGGTCGAGATCGTGACGAATTTTTGGCTGGCAAGCGACAGGGCGTACACCGTGTCAGCCGAGGATCCCTGGTAGTCGTTCGCGATGCAGGCGCTGCTCGTATCGAAGTTGAATGATGTGGTGCTGGTGATGGTAGGCATCCAAGCGCACTTGTCGGCAATCAGCGCGTCCACCGAGCCGTTGCAGTCGTTGTCGAGCCCGTCGCCGCAGACCTCGGTGGCCGAAGGATTCACGTTCGCCCGGGTGTCGTCGCAGTCGGTGCCGTCCGCGCCGAACACGTAGCCGTCGTTGTCGCGATCCCGACGGACATCGTTTCCGCCGTTGGGGATGATGAAGGAATCCGCATAGTAGCCGACCGTCATGTCTCGGCTGCCATAGCCGCAGCGCGGATTCGACGGATTGCTCGCATCGAGCAACTGCGAGTGGACGCCGATGACCAGATTGCCGCTGCTGTCACTGCTCGCGAATGTCGGCCCTCCCGAATCGCCATGGCAGAGCGAGGAGTCCCCGTCCTCGGTGGGATCACCATCAACATCAAAGGACCCGGTATCGCTATCCATTACCCAGCTATCGCCAACGGTCTTGACACCGCCGTTGCAGTCCACTGCCTTCTCAGCCTCACACTGAGCGTCCCAGTAGTTCTCGTCCGGCACCCAGCAACTGCCATTCCAGACAACGAAATTGCACGGGGAGGGGCCGTACCCACAGTACCTCCAATAGTAGAAGTCGCAGAAGGCCATGTCCTCATTGACATCCTGGCACTCGCAATCGTCGCTGAAGATATACTGGCCAAAGCCGACGAGGGTGACGGTGTCGTCGAGCTGGGGAGTATTCGAGTCGAGAGAGATCTGACTGCCGACGACCGTGGTGATGTCGGATGAGAAGCGCAGCAGCGCCACGTCATCCTCCAGGTCACCCCAATCCCAGTTGGGGTGCTTGACGCTGTCACTGGTCGTCCGCGACAGCACCACTGAACCGCTGCTGTTGTAGAGCTTGAATACGAATCGGTCGGCCCTGTTCGTTGGTGGAACCGAGAACAGGCAGTGCGAGGCGGTCAGCACCGTGCGCCGCCCGATCAGCGTACCGGTGCATGCGCTCTTGGTCACGTACGAGCAAGGCGAGCCCTCGCATTCCTGGATATCGATCATGCCGGCGGTGGAATATCCCCAATTAATATCCCCATTGCTAACGGCCATTGATGATTGGCCAATTTCGTCCTCACCAGATTGCTGAGCATCTTGATCTGTCTGACAACCGGCTATCGCCAATAGCGTGGCAATGGCAATGCCGATGGCTTGAAGCTTCATGTGCGTGCCTCCTCTCAAGAAAGGTAGTGCGTGCATCTGGCGGGCCATGCGTTAACCGTATGAATTTGTTAGCTATTGTCCGTCGAAGCAGGTGCGTTGGATCGATTGATTTGCAGTACCTCTTGTCAATCAGTTGGAATCACGGCGGTTTTCCTGGTGTGGCATTTGCCACAGTGTCTCATCTAGGACATGAGAGCGATGGGTAGAGCCGGCAAGGCCGGATCCACGGGTTGGGGGGGGCTGTTCCAGTTCCTGGTTCCTTGTTCCCTTCGTCGTCGTCGGAATTGAACAAGGAATTAGGAACAAGGGACAGGGGACCGAGAACGGCTAGCCCGTTGACCGAGCGGGACACACCCGAGAATTCGGCACCATGTCCAGAATTCTGGCGGGCGCCATGCAATCAGCCTCCCTTCCTTTGGACAGCGAGCAGCCGTCCTTGTAGCGTGTCACTCCGCCTTCTCGAGGCAGCAGCGCTTGTACTTGAGGCCGCTGCCACATGGACAGGGATCGTTTCGTCCAGGACCAGCTTTGGCAGTGACCGGCAGCCTCGGCTGCTTCGTCTTGTTCAGGTGGTCGAGAAGAGCCAGAGCATCAACAACAGTCCATGGCAGGCGAACAGCACGCACCAAGTCTGCCGGCAAGTACAGTTCTTCAGGCTTGGCGCGAGCCACCCAAGGAAGAGAGACGAAGAGAGCCAGCATGCCATGGAGACCCTCCCTTCCGCTCACGAAGCCGGTGGGCGAGTTGGCGGTAATCATCCGCGCTACCTCCTCCGGCACGTCCTCCGGAGTTTCATAGCGATGAGGATCCCCGGCGGAGAGATGCTCGGTCAGCCGCAGCACGATTCGCCGGCCGAGATCTACCTGCGCTTGCGCGGCCTCTTCGGGGTCGTCGAATACCAGGTCGGCATTCACGAGCAGGAGCTCGCGGAGCCGCCGCATGTTGTCCGCGTGCGGTCCCGACGAGACACAGGCCGGAATCTCGCGCCGGAGGGCTTTCCGTACTTCGGCGGTCAGCCTGCTGTGACGAAGGCCGATCGCCGTCAGCCCGAGAAAGGTGTCGGTTAGCTCGAGCGATTCGTCGAAGCTCGTGAGGCTGTTCTTGTAGGCGCCGAGGAGAGTCTTGCCAAGAATGCCGACTCCCCAGGCTCCGCGCAGGGCGATCGATACTACGCCTTGGCGGACTGCTGGCCACGAGATCAGCCCGCGTATTGCCTCCAGATCCTCTGGGAGCTCCTCGAAGAACTCGCGGCTTTCCATCGTCGCCAGCACCGACAGGTGTCCGATCGCCCAGACCAGATTCCAGCACGCTCGTATCCAGTCGGAGTGTTTGTGGCCGCGCTTTGCCACGCGGGTCACGAGCGCACGCGCTTCGTCGACGGATTCGTTGGCCTTGACGAGAAGGTGAATGAGCTCCCGCCTCATCAAAGGCTGGAACGCTGCGATACCCGAGAACTCCTCCCGGGTAAGCCAGGGGCCCGCCGTGTAGATCCGAGCCAGGGGTCGGACTACGCCGTCCTTGGTACCCGCAAGCCTGCGGGCATTCTCGATGCGGCTGCGGAGCTCGGTGGCTCGATCGGCGATGGCATCGAGCCGACTACGAGTGACCACCGGCCAGTTGCCAGTGAACATGCCTTCGCCGAGGCAGGTGACGAAGTGACCATCTCGGGCGACCACCAGGAACGGCCCGCGTACATCGTCGTCGAGCGAGATCGCGATCCTCTCGGCACTGTCGGCGACACCACATCGTCCGAGCGCGAAGCGGACAAGTCCGGGGTCCTGATAGAGCGCCAGCGCCAGCTCCGTCTGGGGCGTTGAGAGACGGTTCAAACGTTCGAGGAAGTGAATATCGTGGCCCACTGTCGTTCTGGAAGAATACGACACATCGGTCAAGAACGTCTTGTTATGCCTGCTACATCTGTCCTGGATGCCAGTCCCTCCCGCGCATGATCGGTTGCCGAGAGCGGCCCAGACTTGGCATCCAAAGTACGTGGCAAACGGTACGTAGGGTTTCGTGTCGCCACGAGCTCCGGAGAAGCAACAGGAAGGCTACCGATTTGGAGCTGGCAGTGAGGTATTTGCCGTGGCAGAGTCAATATGCTGAACGATGCAGCGCCATGACGACGGTTTTCCGCTGGTTGGACGCGGGGGAGCTCTTCTCGGGGTGCGAGTGGAAGGCCCGCGAAAGGACATTCGTGTCGACGAATGGGGATGTGTTGCCCCAGACACAGGCGGAATGTCGGTCTGCCAAGAACCTCGACGACTTCCCAAGCCATTGAGGCCGCGGTCTCTGGGCGGAGAGTGTGCCCACCCCGTGTATGCGATGCAGACAGCGTTGTTGCCATCAACACTGAAGCTCGGCTGGCAAGGAAACCACGGCTCCGTGGAGCCGAGGGTTTCGTGCCTCCTCACCGACTACGAGGAAGAGTTGGCTCGGACTCGGCGTAGATGGACGGTGGCTCATGAGTGACGCCCTCAAGCGTTACCGACTTCTCGAGGCCGAGCTCCGTTTGGTCCGCCGTGAGACATCGCCGGGGTCCGCCATGGAGGAGCCCATTATCGACGAGATGGCGTCGGTCTGGTGGGACCTGACAGAGGAGGAACGAGAGCTCCTCGATGGTGAGGGTCCGTCGTGCTGGCCGGATCCGGCGGAATCCCGCGCGAGCGATTTGGTTGACGAACGCACCTGGCCGTCAACCGGCACGAAGCTCAGACGCCGTCGATCGGAGGCAGCCTGATGTATCTTGCAACTCAGCGCGTGCGTGCGCCGAATGGCCAGCAAGGGACGAACACGTTCCTGTCGTTGCACGGGCATTCGCCTGTGCCGCGAATGCCTTGGGACTCCCCCGATGTCGACATCGTAGCTGATGCGTATCCAGGCGCTCTCGCGTCTCAGCTCCTCGAAGTAGAGCCGGGCGGCAACGACGTGTTCAGCTATTTGGACATTGCGGCTGCGGATGGAAAGGAGGCGACCGCAATCGCTGCGGTACTCGCGGTCATCGAAGATGTCGTCGGTGAGCCGGTAGCTTTGCCGATCAGACACGACTCAAACGCCGTGTCCGTCCGTTTCAGTGCAGCCTTGGGTCTTGCCGGGCTCGACCTCGTTGCCGAGCTTCGTCGGCTTGCAGTGCGCTCGCTGCTCGTGCTCGGTCACGTGCGCGACGTTCGACTCCGTCGCGTGCCAAGCCGAATCTTCGCACAGCTCATCGTGCGGGTGGTGATGGACGAGCACGGCTGTTCGTACGCGCTCGATGATCCAAGCGCTCGAAGGGTTCGTTGGATTCGCCCTGATCTGGCGGCGAACGTTCGTCTCCGCGTCGCAAACGCCAACAAGTCGGACCTCGAACGTGTCCTCGGAGGTGAGCTGCACGCGGAGCTGGCACGCGCGATTACGGGGCTGTCTGACGAGCAGATTGCGGCGCTCGGGGGAATCTCGTTCGTCGATGCGGCGCGTGGTCATGTCCTTTGGGAGCGAGTTGCGCCCCCTTCATTCGGGACCAGCGATATTGTGGCAGCCTCCGAGGAGGTCCCAAACCAGAAGAACGGGTGCTGGTACTCCCTGGCAAGCACGCCTCCGACCACGTTAGGCTGCTCGACTGGGGCCGTCCTGCCGCGACCACTGAGCCGCGAAGACGACTTCCTCTGTCTTGATCTCGTCCGAATGGAGGATGCCTGGTTCCCTTTGTCCGAGGCCGGGTTGGCAACCTACACGCATGGCCAGCACCTTGCGGAGCGCGAAGGAAAGACAGGGTTCGCGATGGCCAGTGGATCGGGCGGCGGGATAGGTCTCTACGAAGCTGTCCTCGCCCAGCCGCTACGGAGTCGTGACGAAGTCATGGCCTTCTACGGATCAGAGGCGGCTCGCAGGTCAAGACCGGACCGGCCGACTGTGCAACTCCACCTCCGGCGGCGGGTGTGATCGTTGCTCGTTGGTCCCCCGTCGATGGCGGCGAAACCAGAGCGTCAGCGATACCCGACGTGGACGTGTCTCGGTCGGATGGACATGACAAGGCACCCGAGGGAGCGCAGGC
>JAZDLZ010000935.1:0-6143 GCA_043801535.1 Pseudomonadota bacterium | reverse complement strand
CGGCGAGCCGCCTGCACTACGTCGGGCATCAAGTCGAGGCCGTGAAGCTCGACGGGAACACGCCGTCGTCTGGCCCAGTCTTCGATGCGAAAGAGGAGATGCCCCTGACGTGCGCCAATATCGAGCACCCGAACCGGCTTGCCGCCCCGGATCCGCCTTGCCTCCGCCATGATCCTCCCCAACCCGCGGATCCAGTACGGGTAGAGCATCTGTATCCTGGCCACCCGCTCGAAGTCGGCCGTTATCCGGGCGCGTATTCCTGGCGGAGTTGCCTCGAGATCGAGCAATTCTGGTCCAAGATAGAGAAGCCGCTGCGCCAGAAAGCCCGCCGATTCGCGGAGGCCGGCAATTGCCCGGCTGCCGCGATCGGCGATCTCGTCGAGCCTGGTCGAGCTCATTGCCTCAGCACGAGCGTCCCGGCGTAGCGCTGCTGGCCACCAAGCTCCTCGGCGATGCGCAAGAGCTGGTTGTACTTGCACAGGCGGTCGGAGCGCGAAGCCGACCCGGTCTTGATCTGGCCCGCCGAGGTCGCCACCGCCAAGTCGGCGATGAACGAGTCTTCCGTCTCACCCGAGCGATGAGAAATAACGGTGTTCCAGCCAGCCCGCTGCGCTGCGTGTACCGCCTCGAGCGTCTCGGTGAGAGTGCCGATCTGATTGACCTTGATGAGAATCGCATTGGCCGAGCCCTCGGCGATTCCTCGGCGGAGCCTTTCGGGGCTGGTCACGAAAAGGTCGTCGCCGACGAGCTGGATCCTGCCGCCGAGGCGCTCGCGCAGCTTCTTCCAGCCGTCCCAATCGCTCTGATCGAGCCCGTCCTCGATGCTAACGAGAGGATACTTCTCCACCCAGGAAGCGTAGCGCTCGATGATTGCGCCCGAATCGAGCTTCTTGCCGTCGAGGCGGTAGCGCTTGTCCTTCTCGTCGAAAAGCTCCGAGGCAGCAACGTCGAGGGCGATCGCCACCTCGTCACCGGGTTTGTATCCTGCCTTGCCGATCGCCTCGAGCACGGTGGCGAGAGCTTCCTCGTTGCTCGCCATCTGCGGGGCGAATCCACCCTCGTCACCGACCGCGGTAGTCTTTCCCTGCGATTTGAGAACCTTCTTGAGAGTATGGAAGATCTCGACGCCAGCACGTAGGGCCTCGGCAAAGGTAGGCGCTCCGCGCGGCACCACCATGAACTCTTGCACGTCGAGATTGTTGTCGGCGTGTGCTCCACCATTGAGAATGTTCATCAGCGGCACTGGGAGCAGGCTGGCGGAGACTCCACCCAGGTAACGGTAGAGTGGCATGTCGTAGGCCCGCGCCGTCGCCCGGGCAGCCGCCAGGGAAACCGCCAGAATGGCGTTCGCCCCCAAGTTGCTCTTGCTCGGCGTACCGTCGAGCGCAAGCATGGCCGCGTCCACGGTAGCCTGATCGGCGGCGTTCAGCCCGATGATCTGGGGAGCGATCTGCTCGACAATGTTGGCAATTGCCTTGCGGACTCCCTTGCCACCGTAGCGGGCCGAGTCACCGTCGCGAAGCTCGAGGGCCTCATAGGTTCCGGTTGAGGCTCCCGAGGGGACTGCGGCTCGGCCCCGTACCCCACACGCCAGAAACACGTCTGCCTCTACGGTGGGGTTGCCACGGGAATTAAGAATCTCGCGCGCACGAATCTCGACAATCTCGGTGATGTCTTGGTCCATTGGCGGCATGTACCACAGCCCGGCGCGCGCCGCAACTTGCGTCGAAGAGAATCAAGATAACCTGGGATTCGCCATCAAGGCAGGGCGTGATACCATGACAAACGGATTCGATGCCCCAGGTGTTCGGCAGATACCTCTTGCTACGCAAGCTTGCCCAGGGCGGTATGGCCGAGGTCTTCCTTGCCAAACAGAAGAGCGAGGGAGGATTCGAGAAGCTGGTGGTGATAAAGCGGATCCTGCCGCGCCTGAACGATCAGCCGCGGTTCGTCCGCATGTTTCTCAACGAGGCCCGCATTGCCGCCCGCCTCCTGCACTCGAACATTGCCCAAGTCTACGATCTGGGGCGAATCGACAACACCTACTTCATCGCAATGGAATACGTCCACGGCAAGGACGTCAACCAACTCAACAAGCGCGCCCACCAGCTCGGCGAGGCTCCCCTGCCGTTTGGCGTTGTCACCCATATCGTTGCCTCGGTCTGTGCAGGGCTTCACTTTGCCCATCAGGCGAAGGACGACCAGAGCAAACCGCTCGGCCTGATCCATCGCGACGTCAGCCCGCAGAACATCATGGTCACCTTCCAAGGCGAGGTGAAGCTCGTCGATTTCGGCATCGCCAAGGCAACCATGCTGGCGAGCGAGACGAGGGCCGGCGTCATGAAGGGCAAGTGCGCCTACATGGCGCCGGAGCAGTGCAAGGGCGAGCAACTCGATGCCCGCTGCGACGTATTCGCGGTCGGCACGATTCTCTGGGAGCTGCTCGCTGGCCAGCGGCTCTTCAAACGAGAAGCCGACTACTTGACCATGCGAGCAGTGGTAACGGATCCCGTGCCCTCGCTGCTCGCGATCAGACCCGACACACCGCCGGAGCTACAAGCGCTGGCCATGAAGGCACTGGCCAAGGACCGCCAGGCTCGCTACCAGAACGCCGAGGCGCTGGCCATCGATCTCGAGGGGATCGGACGCCAGCAAGCCTGGGAGTGCTCGCCGCGAACGACTGCCAAGTTCCTGGCCGACTTGTTTGCGGCGAACATCGCAGCCCAGGAACAGTCCCTACGGGAGGCCAACGCCGAGAGCATCGAAGCCTTCCTCATGCTCGTCAACGACAAGACCAGGCTCGATTGGCTCAAGGCTGACAGCTCGGGTAGCGACTCGAACGATGAGCCTGGGTCCGACCCGTCGGAATCCGATACTCCGGACCACGATGCGGCACGCTCCCTCGACGAGCTGGCGTCGACCGCAAAGCAAGGGATGGCCATTCTTGCCGCAGCCGGAGTGATCGACAGTCCTGGACGTCGCCCGCAGAAGCAGAGCATTGTCGAAACCGACGAAGACGGTCGCGACACGACGCCGCTGCCGGCGCTCGCAGACGACCTGGAGCTGGGCGGACAGGTTTTCGAGTCTGCCTTGAAGAACGCACGCCCGAACGCGAACCAGAGCCTCGGCGCTCTGGATCGACTGGTGGATACGGGACAGGAAAACGCGCTGGCGCTCGCCTTCCTCGACGGCAGTGAGCCACAGCCACCGCCATCACCGGCGCCGGCGTCACCGCCTCGGTCGCTGCCGGGCATGCCGCACCTGGCGGTCGACTCGGACTTCGGTCTAGATCTGGACATCGACAGTGGAGCGGTACCCAGCATTGGCGATGCCATGTCCGCAAGCTCGACCCCGGCGTTCCCCCATCCTTCCCTCGAGCGATCGTCGGATGCCGACTACTCGCTCGTGGAACCGAGACTGACCTTCACAACTCCGTCGCGAGCCGAGCCCGCGGGTGTGGTAGTGCCTATCCAAGCACAAGCACAAGCCCAGGCCCAAGCCCAGGCCCGTGCCGGTATTCCTGGGACACACCAACCGGGCGCTCTGTCCGCGGACGTTGCCACCTCGTTCCGTTCGCCATCGCCAATGACGCCGGCGTCGGCTCGCCCGCCGGCAAGGATGACCCCAAGCGCGGCTAGCCCGGGACTCGCTCATACGCCGCACGGTCAATACGTTCCATTCGAGGCGCTGCCCAACCTCGCTGCTCCTGGCTCGGCCTCCTCTCACTCGACGGCACCGCGTCGCTCGCTGGGATATCTCTTCCTTGGCTTGATCCTGGCGCTTGTGCTTGGCTACGTGCCAGCCTACTTCTATTCCGAAGCTGCTCTCAAGAAACAGAGCGCAATCGAAGTACAGACGAATCCAGGCCTAGACCGAGCTTCCTACCGAGCCAAGCCAAGCCGTAGCCTCATCGCCAATACCGTGCTCATCTGGCTGGGAGGCAGCGCCGTCGTTACGTATTTCTGGTTCCGGCGCCGCAACAACTGATGAACGTAATAGCGGCGGAGCCGCGCTGCGCTCGTTGTTGCTATCGCCGTTTTGGGACTGCACACTGCGCCACGCCACGCCGCCGAGACAGCCAGTCGAGGTGTGTGGCGGAGGAATTCAGCCGCAATTGGTCGCAATCGTCCGCCACCTTCAACACCAGCGACACCGGCCCAGCACATCAGAGATCTCCAGGCTAGCCGTCGACGCGACGGATCCCGGCGAGACGATCGCCGGCGAATAGCACGGAAGCGCCGCCAATGTGATCGCGGTATCAGGCTTGCATGGATCGACGTCCAGTCCACGCCCCGCCCAACACCCGGTGCGATGGCAAGGAGTCGCCCATGCTGCATCCGTCCCCACGTTCGAGCTCGTTGCCGCTCGAGGTCCCGTCGCACGTTCCCGCTGAAATCCCTCACCACTCGTGCATCGCCAGCCAGCGGAAGCATGCTGCCAGCTCGCTCGCCATCGAGCTGGTCTTGCTCATCGGGCTTCCAGCTACCGTCGGTTGCAGCGACAGCAGCGAGGGACCTGGCTCAGGCGGTCCAGCACCGTTCAAGCAGAGCTGCGAGCTCGACTACCCGGCCGCGGACGACTCCCGGGGAATCGTGCAGCGGGCCGTCGTCGGCGGCGTGCTGGAGCACGATGCCACGATCGTTCCCCTCACTCCCGGCCAAATCGACGCCCTCGGAGGAATCACCACGCCCTACGGATACTGCTCGGCCACCCTGATTGCCGATCGCTTTGTGCTCACCGCTTATCATTGCCTGATGTTCCCTTCCGAGTCCGGCGACGTTGTCTTTCGCATCGGCGAGGACATCTCGAACCCCAAAGCGGCAATCCGGGCGAAGGCGTTTCACCTGCACCCACTCGCCCGATTCCTGGCGGGCGACGGCCGACACTTTCTTTCCAGCTTCGGCAACGATCACGACATCGCGGTGATCGAGCTCGAAGAATCCGCCCGATCCCTCGTTCCGACCATCGTGCCGATCCCGATCAACCGCGAGCCGTTGGCACAGCTGCTCGGACGTCGCGCGCAGCTCGGCGGATTCGGAATGACGAGCTACGACCCTCAAGCTCCCCGCGACTATCACCGCTATTTCGCAACCTACACTCTGGACGATGCCAGCGCCAACCACGTACGAATCGACAGCCTGGTGGGACGGGCAGCGCCCGGTGATTCGGGCGGCGGATTCTTGATCGTGGGCTCCGACGGCAACGTGCGGGTATTCGGGACCGCCACCGGTCCTTTGTATCCGGCGAATGCCGAGTTCGGCGCCAGAGTCGACGCCTACACGGAGTGGATCTCCTCGCTGGTCACCGATGGCTGCGGCGCGGTTGCCGAGGAAGGACAGTGCGACGGCAGCACCGCTGTCTGGTGCGAGGACAGCGAGATCCGGAGCCAGGACTGCGCTGCCCAAGGCCTGACCTGCCGTACCGATCCGTGCGGCCACAACCGCTGCCGCGCTGCCTTGCCAAGCCCATTCTCTCCCGACTCGCGTTGCGCCAATCTGGACTACTTCGGCCGCTGTTCTACCAAAGGCGTGCTCGAATGGTGCGTCGACGGTCGGTTCCAGCAGCGGACGTGTCCGGACCATGGCGAGTCCTGTGGGCTCAGCCCGGATCCCAGCGTCGGGCACACCTGTCTGTCGACCGCCACCACCGTGGACGCTAGCGGTCCAGCCACGAGCGACGCCGCGCATCGCAGCGACGGCAACAGCGACAGCGACAGCCAGCCAGGCGAAATCGCAAGCTGCGCAGAGCTGCGCCACTGCGCGGCGAGCTGTGCCCCCGACATGTGGTGCGCGATCGGGTGCATCGATCGAGCAAGCGAGGACATCAAGCGCACCTGGAGCACTCTCGGCATCTGCCAGCGGTGCGCCTGGGATGGCGAGGCGCCGCAGTGGGGACGGGGCATGTGCGACTCGGTAGCGGCGACGGGCAAGTGTGTCGAGATCTGCAAGGACAAGCTGTTCTCGACGGAGTGCGAGACCTGCCTGGCGACGTCATGCCAGGCAGAGAGCGATGCCTGTGGCGAGTAAGTCGCCGTCGCAAAATAACTTGAACAGTCTCGCCGCCGATCCATCCCGGCTGGCTGCGTCGCTCGTCGGTAGTAGGGCGGCTGCGAGCCCTCGCCGCCCCCCCGTCGAGGGAACCTC
>JAZDLZ010000916.1:0-14808 GCA_043801535.1 Pseudomonadota bacterium | reverse complement strand
GCACCAACGTCACGACAAGAACGGCGGCCGCGAGGATTCTGCTGGGCCGGCACGAAAAGCGAGCAGAGTGAACGAATAGGCAACGCATGCCGCCTTATATTGCGGGGCCTCCTTTCTGTCCAGAGGGCAAGGCAGGCTGCGGCGTTATTGTTGCAGACGGCTCTGTCTCGCGGTACTCAAGCAATAGCAGCTAGCTCTCGACAGGGGCGCACAATACATGCCCAAGAAGACAAAAAAACGTCCTACTCAACACTCCAGAGAGTCACTTCACATTCGAGCTGGACGACTCGGTCCTCTCGAGCCACAGTCGCTCGACATCAGCCCCCTCACACTCCTGATCGGCGGGCAGGGAACCGGAAAGTCCCTCGTTGCGCAGTCGCTCTACCTTTTTCGTGCGCTCCCGCAGCTGGTGCATATCGAAGCAACCGGACGAATTCTCCAACAGCGACGGCGACAAGCAGCAAGAGTGGATCTCGACAGGATCGTCGAGAAGGTGATCGATGGACTCCGTAGTCCGAGACGTCGTTTTGCGAATCTCACTCATCCGAACGTCACGCTGGAATGGGAGGGCGTCCATTCCATTGACGGACTGGACAGCCAGCCACGCACACTGGGATTCAATGCTCAGTACGCCACGCGACAGGTCCAGCTACGAAAGTCCCTGAAGGAGCTCGCCGAGGAGGTGACCGATTCCCGAGCCAACGAGCTCGGGGCGCTCTTCCTGCCTTCGGAGCGCCTTCTGTTCGCCATGCTGCCAGACCCGTCGATTCACCGAGCTATTGGCTTGCCGCTACTATTCGAGGCGTTCGTTCGCGCCGTCAATCTCCTCTACGACGCAGCAACCGACCAATCGGCCGAACCGGACGTCACGCTCGCAAACGCTCTCGGTGGCTACGTGCGAAGAACCCCGACCACCTGGCGCTGGGTCTTCGCCGACAAATACATGAAGAGGACTCGGACTATCGACTTGGACATGGCTTCATCGGGGCAACGCGCCGCAGGAATCCTGGAAATCCTCGGACCCGGGCTCACCGCTCTTCGGACACGCGGTGCTTTGGCTGAACCGTTCACTCTGTATCTCGAGGAACCGGAGATCCATCTCCACCCCGAGGCGGAACGACTGGTTGTCGAAATGCTAGCGACTCTCGTTCGCGCGGGGTTTCGCGTCGTTGTGACGACACACTCGCTAACGGTGCTATATGCTGTCAACAACCTCCTTCTCAGAACGAAGCTCCGAGAGATTGACTCGACCGATGGACTGTATCTCGAGCCGCAGGAGGTGGCGGCCTACCACCTACAGAACGGCATAGCGAAGGACCTGCTCGAGGAGAATCCGGACTTCATCGACGAATCCGCACTGGGAACCGTTGCCGATGATCTCCAAGGAGAAATGAACCGGATTGCGATTCGTCTCCATGATGCTGGAAGTCTCGATGGATCAACTCGCTGACCTGGATCCCCCCACTACTGTGAGAGAACGGAAGAAGTGGCAAGCGACGCTGGTTGACCAAAAGACCGGCCAATCGCTGCTACTGCGGAGCGATGCTCCGATGACTTCCTACTGCCTGGACCGAGACGATCTCTGGGCAGACGGAGAAAGAAAGTGCGACACGGTCTTGATTGTCGAGGCGCCATCCCTCGTCTGCTTTGTGGAGTTCAAGGGCTGCGTTAGCGACAAGAGGTTTGCGAGTGCTCTGGAACAGCTGGAGGGAGCAATGCATCACTTTGCCAGGTCAGAGCCTCATGGCGCGGATCATCATTCGAGGTGGGAAAACGGTGAGGACCTCCCTCATTTTCTTGATGCCCGACGAATGTCGTGCTTGGCTCTCCGTGCTCATCGGGTGCTTGGTGCGATCATTGGGAAGGGCGGAGGCACACGGAAGTGGCCACCCAAACAAGTCCGCCTCGGCACAATGAAGGCTCTCGTCCTGACCTTGCCATCGCGGTGGAGAAAAGGGCAGCCACCACGACCGCTCTCGGACTTCCTCAAGGATCTTGGCTTGACCAAGTGACCAGCATTGGAACTAGAAAACCCCGCTGAGGAGCCGTCGCAGAACATCGCGCTCGCACTGGTCTGTGCTCGCCCGTGCTCCAAGCTTCAATTCGAAACATGCTGCCCTTTCCTTGCACGCCACCCTGCTGTCCAGGGGGGAGGGAGAATCTACTCGATACGAACGCTAGAAGACGCCGCTCAAGACCAGGCCGCCGCCGCCGGGAACAACCACGGGTTGGATGATGGCCAGCCCCACGCTACTCCCGCTGGCTGCAGCACTGCCTGTGCTGCCGGCGGAGTTGTTCGTTCGATCGATCGTGTCGGTCTCCTCGGGCAATCCGAGCTGTCTGCGCAGTCTTCGATTGTGATCATCGGCGATCTGTATTCTCGTGCTGGAGGGCACGGGATGGGCTTGAACGAGGGAGACGACAACACCTCCGGCAACACCAACCGCCAACAATTCCAAACCCATGACCACGGAAAACACGGAGCCGACTCCGCACTCGACATCCTCGTAGCTGCAGTCCGCCGATGCTCCAATCACCAGAGCGAACAGTCCCACCCCGCCGGCGATCAGGGCGCCGGTGCCGAACAGATTCCTTACACGCTGCCGACTGCTGAACCTGGCAGCCAAGTCCGGACGCCCGACCGCGTTGTAGAACTCGGCACCCCCGAGCGACGTGCGCTGTTTGCCCAGGAACGGCTCCTCACCATCCTGTGGTCTGCCAAAGACCACGTACCTTCGCTCGAATTGCTGCCGGGCAGCCTCGCTGTCAACGGCTGTGGCAGGAGTGACCTGTCTGGGAGGTCTCTGCCTTCGACCCCGTCTCGCCTCCAGCACCGCTTCTACCGTGCTCGCCGACACTCCGCTGCCGATGGCGGCGGTATTGGTTGGAACCGCCGTGCCGCCCGCTGGCGCCGCAACTGCCGCAACTGCCTCGCCACCAGCCTTGGCATAGAAGGTCACCACCGCCTGCGTCGGCTGTCCTGGTTGGCCAGGGAAAATCCGCACCACTGCCACGTGCGTTATCGGCAGGTAGCTGCACCTGGCAACGATGGCTGCATCGTCGAGGCTCTCCATGGAGCCAAGACCAGCATCGTCCATCACCAGCTTGGGCCGCCCGCTGGCGCGCAATGCCTGTTCCAGAGCCGATGCCGCAGCCTCGACCGACAACGACACTGGGCCAGCAGCGACAACGACCAATGCCAGATCACCCGACTCGCCAACTGGTATCCCGCTGGCCACGGTCTTGGGATCGAACGACTTGCTCCAATCGTCTTTTTCGTTCTCGGCGGCAGTGGCAGCGACAGAGCCGTGCACCAACGTCACGACAAGAACGGCGGCCGCAAGGATTCTGCTGGGCCGGCACGAACAGTGAGCAGAGTGAACGAATAGGCAACGCATGCCGCCTTATATTGCGGGGCCTCCTTTCTGTCCAGAGGGCAAAAACCTAAGGCTGACGAGACCTGTCGCTTGTCACTGTCATCTGACCAGCGTTCCCGTGATTTCCACTGATGATGCAGATTTCGGGCTGTTTAGACCTGGACGAGCAGGATTCGCCTCGCCCGCCATTCGGAAAGCTCTGCAGTATGGTCGAGCTTGGCTGCCCGCGGGTATTGCCACCGCCATCGTGGCGGCGGTCGCTGCTAGCTCCAGCGGAACCCCCGGCAGCACGCTTGGCGAAACGGCCTATGGCCGCGCACGGCTGCTGCTCGAGACGCTTGCCACGGCCGTGGCCGCAATGTGTTTTTTCGTCGCGATTCGCGCGCGCCCCTGCCCCTGCGCCTGCGTACGCACACGCACCCCCACCCGCCCATCCGCCGTCCCATCCACCTTCACCTGGAGCAACGACCGTCGGACAGGCAGTGCCCTGATCCTTGGCGCTGGCCTGCTTGGCATTGCGCTACTCGATACTCTCTGCGTCCTCTGTTTCCCCGGCCTACCCGGCCTGCCTGGCCTGCCTGGACTACCAGCTCAACTTCCCAGCGATCGAGCTCAGGCGTACTGGCATGCTGCCCGCATCTCCACCGGACTGATTCTCCTCACAGCCACGCTCGCCGAGATGCCCTCGAGACGCAGTGCTCTCTATGCCAGGCTGGGAGCCCTCGTTGCCGGCACCACGCTCGCCGGCTCGTTCTTGCTGACTCTCGTCGAGCTCACCGGCGACGGACACCTTCTGCCGAGCTGCAATCGACTGGATATGCTGGCGGTCCCGCTCCAGTGTCTCGCTGTGGCGCTGGTATCGATCGCCTGCGGGCTGAGACTGGCCACCAGCATCCGCGCTCCGGATGCCAGCAGCGCTGTCGGCTTGGCTGCCGCTGCCTGGCTCGTTGCCGCAGCAGACACTGGCCTGCTCGTTTCCGGGGCCTCCGATGACTGCCGTCTTCTCTGCGATGCCATCCGAGTCCTGGCGTATCCCTATCTCTTCGAGCACATCCTTGGCGCGGTAGTGCTACACCCTCGGACAGAGCTGCGCGCGGCCTTCGACAAGCTGGCCGAGAGCAACCACCAACTGAGTCGTCTCCATCGCAGCGTCGAGGAAGCGCTGACCGACACTATCGCCAGGCTCGCGGAGCTGGGTCGCACCGAGCGGGAAGCCAGGGAATCTGCCGAGACTGCCAACCACGAGCTCGACGCCGCGATCGCCGCGGTCCCCGACGGAATCGTCCTTTACTCGCTGTCCGGTCGCGTGCTCAAGGTGAACACCGCCGCTCGCAACATGGTGGCAGCCACCAGCGAAACCAATCTCGGGCTCTCCCAGTGGTCGAAGAGCTACGACATCCGGACCGACGACGGCAAGAGACTCCCTCCCTCCGCCCTGCCTCCTGCCCGCGCTCTCCAGGGCGAAACGATTCGCGGAGCCGTGCTGGTAGTCCGGCCCAGTCAATCGGCCAAGCCACGCTGGCTTTCCGTCAGCGCCGCACCGATCGACATGCCTGGAGGTCGCCGGATCGGGGCAGTAATGAGCATGGCGGACATCACTGCCCTGCACGAGCTCGAAGAACAGAGGGAGGATCTGCTCCGGGCAGTCTCCCACGATCTGCGAGTGCCGCTCACCGCGATCCAATTGCAGGCACAGCGGCTGAAGACGCATCTCGCGGGCGCAGTCTCGCTCGCCCGGGAACGACAGTGCGCCGAGGCGATACTGTCGGTGGCCCGGCGGATGAACGTGATGATCCAGGACCTCGTCGACCTCGCGCGGCTCGAGGCAGGTCAGCTCCGCCTCGATCGCCAGCGGGTGGACCTCACCCGCTTCGTCCCCGACTTCTTGGCTAGCTTTACTGGCGTGCTCAACCCCGACCACGTCTGCATCGATATGCCCGGCGACCTACCCTGCGTGGAAGCCGATCCTCATCGTCTCGAACGCATTCTCACCAACCTCTGTACCAACGCGCTCAAGTACTCACCGCCGAGCACGACGGTGCGCCTGGCCGCCAGACAGGCAAACAGCCACGTCCTTGTCTCTGTCGTCGATCGAGGCATGGGCATTTCGGCCGAAGACCTGCCTCACGTCTTCGACCGTTTCTTTCGTGCCGGCAACGGCAGCGGCAAGGTCGAAGGACTGGGAATGGGCCTCTACATCGCGAGAATGCTGGTCGAAGCCCACGGCGGGACCATTCGTGCCGAGAGCGAGCCAGGCAAAGGAAGCACCTTCACGTTCAGTCTGCGGGTTTGCGATGTCTGATCATCTCGCCGATGGCGCTCAAGAAATCGCGAGCTCCGAGTGCCTTGGTTGCCAGCTCCGAGTGGTCGAGGGCGCGCGCCGCGCCGATCAAGGATCGGTACATACGGTGGCTGTAGGGCTGCCAGAACGGACTCCAGCGCACCACCGGAACGACCTCTTCGTTGACATGGTGAGCGATGCACAGGTCACGCATGCCGTCGTCGGAGTGGACTCGTCCGATCCCGCTCCGCTTGATGCCGAACCACGGCGTCTCCGGGCAAGCATGGGTGATCAACGTCTCGTTGATCATGACCGTGCCGGCCTCGAGCCGCCCGGCAATCTCTCGAGCGGCAACCCGATCCTGAGTGTAGAGATAGGCGTTCAGTCCATACTCGGAGTTGTTGGCTCGCTCGATCGCTTCGTCGAGCGATGCGTATTTCATGATCGGCAGCACCGGCCCGAAAGTCTCTTCCCTCGCCACCTCCATCTCGTCGGTGACGTCGACCAAGACCGTCGGAGGATAGAACTGTCCGTGGCCTTGGAGCCGCGCTCCGCCAGTGAGGGCGCTGGCGCCACTGGCAATGGCACGCTCTACCTGTCTCTCGACGACCTCCAACTGGCCGGCATCGGTCATCGCCCCGACATCGGTGCCGTCGGCCAGAGGATCACCGACCCGGAGCTGCCTGGTCTTCTCCACGACACGACGCACCACCAGGTCGAGCACGCTCTCGTGAACGTACGCTCGCTCGATTGACGCGCAGACCTGCCCGGCATTGGCAAACGCCCCCCAAACCAGAGAGCCAGTGACCACATCCAGGTCGGCGTCGGGCAGCACGATTGCGGGGTCCTTGCCCCCGAGCTCCATCGAGCACGGAATCAGGTTGCGACCGCACTCGGCGGCAACCCGCGCGCCAACGGCAGTCGACCCGGTAAAGTTGACGTAGTCGACTCCCATGCCGAGCATTTCGAACGCCACCGCACCCGATGCAGGCACCACCTGCAACAGATCGCCGTCGAGCCCTGCCTCCTCGAAGAGGTCCCGTCCCTTCAGAGCGATGAGAGGCGTCAGGCTGGCCGGCTTCAACACCACGGCATTGCCAGCCAACAAGGCAATGATGACCTCACCGAACGGAATCGCGAAAGGAAAGTTCCAGGGAGAAATGACGAGAACCACCCCCCTGGGGAGATAGTCGATGTAGCTGCGCCGGTGTTTCAGGAGATGCAGGCCAATCCGCCGGCGAGCCAGAATCTCGCTGGCGCGAGTGGCAAAGTACGACGCGAGGTCGACGATGGGGAACACCTCCATCTCGAATGCCTCTTGCAGAACCTTGCCGTTCTCTTGGCTGATGAGCTCGCTCACTTCCTCGGCTCGCTCGAGCAAGAGATCGCGAAACCGGCGCACGATTCTCGCCCGCTCCTCGAGGTCGACGCGTCTCCATTGCTCCTGCGCGCGCCGAGCTCGCTCTATTGCAACCCGCGCCTCGTCGGCGTTGTGGCTCTTGACTTCGCCGATCTTGAGTCCGCTCGCCGGGCTTCGTACCTCGATCGTCTTGGTGGCAGCAGTGTCGCTACTGCTGGAATCGGTGGGTTGCGCCATGGCTGAATCCTCCCCGTATCGGTTTAGCACTATCCAGACCAAACATGTTAGCGCACGATTTCGGCGACTCGCAGGAGGCCGGCATCGAACCTGACGCCCTCGGCGAGGACTGCATCGCGGTTCACCAGGATTCTGACCTTCGGAGTCGCATACACCAGTCCGACGCTGATGCCGGCGCGAACCCCCGACTCCGACGCGATGAAGCTCAGCACGGAGGATCGCCGGGTCCGCTGGGCAATGGCGGGTATCTCCTTCTCGAGTCCTTCGCACACGAAGAGCGCGGCAAACCGCGATTGCGCTAGTTGTTGCGATACTTCTTCGATGCTGCCGAATTGCCGTTCGACGATGGAAACTGGCAGCCCACTCACGTTGAGCTTTCCGATGACGACCGCATCCAGGGCGGTCTTCAAACCCGCACGCGCGCGCTCCGAATTGGTATCGCCTTTGCGATACAGGATGAGAATATTGACGTTCGGACCTGCTCGTTCTTTCAGATTGCGGTCATAGGCGAGGATTCGCAACAGGAGGAGGGTCTGGCGAGCATAGTCGTCCGCCCATGCCAGGCGAGGCAGGGCAACTAGCCCCAGGATCGCTATGACAAGAGCACGTCTTCGAAGCATCGGTCGGGATCCAGCTGTTGCGCTCGCACCTTGGCGCCTCTCTCTTGTGTCCATCGCCGTCACCTACGTTGTCAAGAACGAACTGGAATTCGAGCGAAGGCGAGCGAAGGTGCGTCTTGTTCTGACCCATGTGGCTGAGCTACTCTTCCCCCTGCCTCCAGATCGATTCGGTTTCGATACCAACGCAGCGACCTCGGCAAGGTCCAAGCCCAAGATAGAGGAGGCGGCCAGGCAAGGACACGCCGATCTGGAAGACAGAGCGCCACAGTGTACGCAAAGATTACTCCTCGTCTCGTCGTGTCCACGAGTATCTTGTTCTGTTCGATCCAATCCCTCGATGCTCTCGGCGCTCTCGGTGCTCTCGGCGCCCCGGAATCGTCGTCGGTCGCGGTTCTCGGTAGCATCTCGGACATCGAAGAGCTCTCCCTCGAGGAGTTGATCGACATCGACACTTCGGTGGCTTCGAAGGTGGCCACCACGGCGAGAGAGTCGCCCGGCATTGTCACCGTCATCACGCGCGACGAGATCGCGAACGCAGGCGCGCGGGACTTGCTAGACGTTCTGCAGCTAGTTCCCGGATTCGAGCTCGGAGTCGATGTCGAAGGCGTGGTCGGCATCGGAGTCCGCGGCAACTGGGCACACGAGGGCAAAGCCCTCCTCTTGCTCGACGGTCACGAGCTCAACGAGCGCCTCTATTCCACCATTCAGCTGGGCAACCATTTCCCGGTAGATCAGATCGAACGGATCGAGATTGTCCGCGGGCCAGGCTCGTCGATCTACGGAGGCTATGCCGAGCTTGCAGTAATCAATATCGTGACCAAGGGAGCCCGCGAGCTCCGGGGTGGCCACCTGTCGGCTTCCTTCGGACACACCGACAACTCGTATGCCCGTAGTGGCATCAGTCTCGCGTACGGACGAGAAGACGTCGCCGGGACCGGCCTCGACCTCAGCGTTTCCGGCTTTCTCGGACAAGGCATCCGCAGCGACCGCACCTACAGCGATTTCTACGGCAACTCCTTTTCGGCTTCCGAGAACCGCATCGATCCGTTCTTCCTCAACGCCGCCCTCGGATACCGAGGTCTCACTCTGCGGATCCTCTTCGATCAGTACCAGACCACAAGCCGGGATGCTTTCGACGAGAGCCTGGCGGCTCCGGTCGATCTTTCGTTCCAGACTCTGTCCGTCCTCGCGCAGTACCTGCTCGAGCTCGGGGACGACCTCACCGTGACACCGAAGCTCTCCTATTCCCGGCAAGTGCCGTGGAGGGTAGCCGAGGAGGTAGCCGAAAACTCCGAGCTGGAATTCGACGTAGAAACCGAACGGTACCTCGGTCAGCTTCTCCTCTCCTACCGTATCCGCAGCCAGACCGAGATTCTTCTCGGCGGCGAGGCTTTCGTCGACCATGCCAGCCCAGGTGCTCACAGCGGCGAGGATCCTTTCGGCAACGGAGCCAGCTCGATCTCCCACCGCAGCGTGGCCGTTCTCGCCCAGGTGTCCAATCGCAATCGCTACGTCAACGTGACCGCTGGAGCCCGCTTCGAGCATCACGAGGGATTCGGAAGCTCCTTTGTGCCGCGTCTGGCGTTGACCAAAGCGACGGGACGACTGAGCTTCAAGCTCCTGGCGAGCGCTGCGTTTCGCGCGCCGGCGATCATGAACCTCTCTCTCAACCCAGATCTCGATCCTGAGCGGACCACCGTCTACGAGTTGGAGGCGGGATACCAGCTCACCCCGAGCATGTTCGCCAGCGCGAACCTGTTCGACGTGACGATCAGGAAGCCCATCGTTTACTTCTACGACGAAGCCACCGACGAGGAAGGCTACCAGAACTACGAGAGGAGCGGAACGCGCGGCCTCGAGCTCTGCTACCGTTTCAAGAAACGCTGGGGCTACGCCAACCTCAACTACTCCTTCTATTCGGCGAACGGAAAGAACGAGGTTGCAGCGTACGAGGTCGCAGACCATCCCGCCTACGTGCTCGCCTTTCCGGCTCACAAGGTCGCGCTGAGCGGCGCCGTCTGGTTTCGCCGCTTCACCTTGAGCCCCAGCGCGGTTCTCCTCGGAGAGCGATATGGCTATCTGCGGGCCGATGAGGTGACCGGCGAGGAGCTGCTCGAGAGAGATCCCTCTCACCTCATCCTGAACCTATTCCTCCACTACCGCCCATCCCGGTTGGAGGGACTAGTCATGACCGCGGGTGCTCACAATATCCTGGATAGCGACTACCGATTCATTCAGCCGTACCGAAACCATCACGCTCCGTTGCCAGGCATGTCGAGAGAGCTCTTGCTGCGCCTCACGTATTCCATGGAGATCTAGACACCTTCACGTGGATCCGTTGCCAAATAGCGCCACCCAGAGGCAGTCGTGAGCAACCGGCGAAACCTCTTTCGCTCGCTCGCCGACATTTCCCTCCGCAGCAGGCTCATGCTGCTGATGGCACTGCCGCTGGCAGCGCTCGCGGTATTCCTCCTCGCTTTCTTCCCCGCCCACATGTCCAGCACCGCCCGCGGTTGGGCCGAAAAGCGGGCGACCGCCATCACGCTCCTTCTGGCCGACGCCCTCGCCCCCTACCTGGACTTCGAAGACGATCAGGGTGCTCGTGGCCTCCTCGAAAAGACAGTTCCCGCCACCAACATTCACTACGCAGCTATCCGGCTCGAAAAGGATGGCTCGCTGTACGCGGCCGTGAATCCCTCGGCCATCCCCGACCAAAAGACAACGCTCACCGCCACCACCGCCACCACCACCACCACCCCGGCCACCCCGGTTAGTTTCTCGAGCAACGGATGCCTCCACGTCACGGCCCGGATCGCGCCTCGAGACAGGCAGGAAATGAGCGCCACTCTGCTGCTCGGGTTCTCTCTCGCCGATCTGGAGGCCGAGCGTACGCGGAGCTTCAAGCTGGTCGCCTTGATCTCGGCCCTTCTATTCGCAGCCGGCCTGGTCTTCAGTGCGATCGTGGGGACACGGCTGGTACAGCCCATTCGACAGCTCACCCAGGTCACGGCGAACATCGTGTCGCAGGGAGACCTCACGCAGGAGATTCGCATCCACGGCAACGACGAGGTCGGCCTCCTCGCCGAGAGCTTTCGCGAAATGGTCAAGAAGCTCCGCGACCTGCCGCTGCGTATCGGCGACCTCGCCGGCAAAGTGGTCAGCGTTGCCCGCCAAGTCACCGACACCGCAGCGACGGTAAAAGCAGGAGCGATAGTGGTCCAGGAGCGAGTCGGGGAAACCTCCGCCTCGATGGGCGGCATGCAGGCTGCGCTCACGGGAGTCACCCGCAACGTCGACGTGCTTCACCGCAACGCCCAGAGCACGGCTCGCTCCAATCAACACCTGGTCGCCGCCAGCGCGACAGTCGGCGATCACGTCAAGCGGATGACGGAGGTGGCCGACGTCGTCGCCCAGGCCGTGTCGAACATGCTCGAGTCGGTCAAGGATATTTCCCGTACCATCGAGGGACTGGACTCTTCGGTCGAAATAACCTCGTCCGCCATGGTGCAGATGACCAAATCGATCGAGAGAGTAGAGAAAAGCGCGATCGACACCCTGACACTGTCCGAGCGTGTGTCTCGAGACGCCGAGAGCGGGGAGAAGGCCATTGCCGCGACCTTGGCCGGCATTGACGAGATCCGTGCGACGAGCCAGGCGATGGCGGTGGTGATAAAGAATCTTGGCGAACGCATCGAGAGCGTCAATAGCATCTTGAAGGTCATTGTCGGAGTCGCCGACGAAACCAAGCTTCTGGCTCTGAATGCCTCTATCCTCGCTGCCCAGGCAGGTGAGCACGGCGCAGGGTTCAGAGTGGTCGCCGACCAGATCAAGGGATTGGCGCAGCGGACCAACGCGTCGGCAAAGGACATCGCAGAGCTCATCCACAACGTCAACCAGGAATCGGCCAAGGCACTGACGGTCATAGGTGACGGTAGCTGGAAAGCCGAAGAGGGAGCGCGGCTCGGGCTGGAGGCAGCCTCGGCTCTCAAGCAGATCTCCGAATCGGCCAATCGAACCGCGGCCATGGTCAAGGGAATCGCCAAGGCTACCTTCGAGCAGGCGCAGAACACCAAGCAGGTCACGGCTTCCATTCAGCGGATCTGCTACTCGGTGCAAGGCATCAACACAGCATCCCAAAATCAGGCAAGGGGCTCGGCGCGAATCATGGCAGTGACCCACGAAATGCGCGAGACCACGGCCCACGTCCGGCAGTCAGTCGGCAAACAGGACGAGGCGTCCCACTTGATCGCCGACGCTGTTGCGAGCATCTACGACATGCTGGAACAGGTCAATCGCAGCCAGAAAGAACAGAACGAGCGCGCCACCCAGGCGCAGCGGTCCGTCCATTCCATCAAGGAAGTCGCAAGCAATCAGCTAGCGTCGACCATCGAGCTCGATCGGGCCATCAAAGACCTCGAGACCCAGGCCGAGTCCCTTCACGCCGCCATCAGGCAATTCCGCGCCTAGCTAAGTCGCCGTCGCAAATTATTCTGCGACGGCTCCTATCTCCACGACTATCTCCGGCGGATTCACGATCGTCTTCTTCACCGCGCACGCTTCGGCGGCACGCCGGACTCCGTCTCGGAATTGGGACGGAAAACTGGAAGGTAGCTCGATCGAGAGGTGAACCCTGGACAGCCGGTGGCCATCCTTGTCCCACTCGTCGTTCTGCCGAAGCTCGATGCCATCGACCGGGATTTTACGAGCCTGGCAGTAGGCGAGCACGTAGAAACCAGCACAGGTACCGAGAGAGCTCAGGAACAGCTCGAAGGGCGTCGGTGCCTTGGCCTCTCCACCGTCCTTGACACTCTGATCGGTAGTCACCTCGAATCCGCCGAATTCGGCACTGACCCGGCGACCGCCGGGAAACGCGATTCTCATCTGCATGACTTCCTCCCGCCGTCAATCAGCATCAACGTTCTGGCGACGGAGTGTAGTGCTGATCGGTCCCCAAAGAAACACGTCGCTCTTGGCCTGGGCAGCCGGCAATTCGTCAGGAATGCACCGCCATATTTTATACGCCTCGCAAATGGTAAGCAGCAATGCACTTGCCTAATGCGTTAATCAGCCAATCGCCGTAATACGGCAGCCGCATCTCGGGAATCGCGGAGCAGTTGCCGGCCACGGCAAGGCTACGTGCCTCCGAGGAGAAACGGCTACGAACAGGGTGCACCGGGAGTGCAACGAGGGCGTTCATTAACGGATTGGCGCTCGCCTAGCAAGCGCTCTCTTGATTATTATTCTTATTGACACTAGCAATTGATAACGGCTAACTTACTTGCCGAGGCAAGGTTCGGCGAGCGCCGGCGTCGGCCGCTCCGTGGTGTCGGCACCGCCGCCGATTCGCGGACTTGCGTCTCATATCGGGGAGTATCGGCGCGGCCTTGGGGATTCTTCGGTCTTTGGATGCCCGAATTATCCGGCTCGCGCAAATACAGAAAGGAGCACTCATGCCAGGGAAACAGAATAGAGAGCAGTTGTGGCCAACTTCGTTCTTGTCATTGCTCTTCGGTACGGCGCTCGTCACTGCCGGTGGCGTAAGCTGTGGCGAGCTCGAGGAAGCCGCCGATACTCCCGAGGAACAGGAGCAGGAGGAGGGTCGAGACCAGAATCAGGGCGTCGACACCGTAGACTATCAGCTTGCAAGCGTGTCCTTTCCCTCGATTGCCGATTCGCAAGTGGATTCGGCCAATCCAGGCACGAGCTACGGCAGCGGGGTGTATCTAGGCTGTTCGCTATCGCCAGACAAACGAAGCTATCTCAAATTCAGTGTCACTAGCCTGCCAGGCTCCGCGTACGTCGCCAAGCTGCGGCTCTATGTCAGCAACTCGACAGTCGACGGGCCAGCGGTCTACGTCGCGGCGAGCAATACCTGGGACGAAGCAACGATAACCTGGAACAATCAACCGGGATTCATTGGAGATGGGAGCGGTGACCGAAAATTCGTTCCCCGCGCTGGATACACCGACTGGGACGTTACCAGCCTGATCACTGCCGCTGGAACCTACAGTTTCGTGCTCGTCGGACAGAGCGCCGACAACATGAACGTGAGATCCAAGGAAGACGTACCCGAACAGCGACCTTCCCTGGTAGTGGAAGCGCTCGAGGAAGACGAATCGGTTCAGTCATTCCCTGCGACCGCCGACGCAGCAGTGTGGTCGGCGTATCCGACCAAGAACTATGGAAGCTCGATCTTCCTCTCGAGCAGGGTGCTGCCGGATAAACGCAGCTATCTCAAGTTTCCGGTCGCCGGTGTCTCCGGATCGGTATCCGCTGCCAAGCTCCGCCTTTTTGTCAGTGATGCGACAAACGATGCGCCCGCCCTGCACGCCAGCGCCGCTACCTGGCAAGAAGGCACGATCACCTGGGAGAACCAGCCTGGTCCGGGAGAGATGGTGGCCGATCTGGGAACAGCAGCGAGCGGAGGCTATGTCGAATACGATGTCTCCTCGCTGGTCACCGGTGACGGACTCTATGGCTTCGTGCTGATGCCTCAGTCGACCAACGTCATGACGGTGCGTTCGCGCGAGGACGACGAGGCAAGGAGACCGCAGCTTCGCGTCTTCGTCCGCAGCGAAGACACCGGCGACTCGGAAGAAGGAACCGATGGATTCCAAGACGGGGTGGCGCCAACAACGTCCTACGCTGGCACCACCGATACCACTCTGTCGCAGACCAGCCCCACCAGCAACTATGGCACCGCCAAGGAGCTCATTGTCGATGGCGACAACCCGACTGGCAGCACGCCAGGCAGCATGGCGCTGGTACGCTGGGATGTTTCGGCGATACCACGCGGCGCGCTGGCAAGCGCGGCGTCGATGGTGATCAACGTTACCAGGGCGGCCAACGAGACCTACTACATATACGATATGAGCCGCCCCTGGAAGGAGACCGAAGCTACCTGGGAGGTTGGCGCAACCGGCCAACCATGGG
>JAZDLZ010000893.1:0-4940 GCA_043801535.1 Pseudomonadota bacterium | reverse complement strand
CTCCGCCCCTCGATCTAGGGGCAGCTGCGAGCCCTCGCCGCCCCCCGTCGGAGGAGACCTCCGACGGGTCCTCCCTCTCCGAGGAGGGGCACCGCGGCGCGTCACCTCCCGGGCGACCACCAAAATGGTGCAGCGCCGCGAGTCGCTCCGCGCGGCGAAGCCGCGCTGCGCTCGTGGTCACTATCGCCGTTTTAGGGAAGCCACTGCTGCCCGAGTTGGCGCGCGGTGGCTCGGCCGGGTCGGGACGCATTACGGAGCCCGCGCAGTTGCCGGCTTTGTCATCGCCGAGCTCTCCGGCGCATCGGGCGATGGCCCAGAGCGCGAAGAAGACTGCCAGCGGATAGACTTCGATGCGGGTTGCCGGTTCCCAGAGCGCGGCGTGCAGCGCCACGGTGCCGACTGTGATGGGAACGGCAACCCTGCCAGCGACGTTTCTTGCGCCGAGAATGCTATCGGCGATGCTCACCGCGGGAACAATTGCCAGGCCGCCAGCGAGGACTGAGAGCGTGGTGATGCCGAGGAGCGGTGGAATTCCAGGAAGGTGCGAGAATACCCAACCCAGCAGGGTGTGCAGCGGTTGTCCGAGAGGATGACCCAGCCCGAGATCGTGAGCGACGAGGGCGAGCTCAGCACTGTCGTACACCGACAGGTCTCGCGTCATGGTCCAGGCGTAGACGATGATGACGAGAATCGAGACGGTCCAAGTAGCAACAGGATTGGCCAAAGGCAGCCAGAGCGTTCTGGCCGATAGCCGATTCATGGTTTCCGTCTACCTATCGGCTTGAGGAAGGCAGCTATCCCGCCGGCACAGGCGACGGCAAGCTGGCAGGCCAGCATCAGCAGCGAGCCGGCGAGAGCGTCGGCGGCACTGATGCCCTTGGTCTGCCAGAGAGCAACGAAAGCAGCCTCACGCGCCCCAGCACCTGCCACGGTTATCGGAAAGAAGCTTGCCGCCAGAGCCAGCGGTACGATAACCAACGAATCGGCCAGGCCGATACTCGGGCAGAGGGTATTCATTATCGCGTGGCCAGCAATAGTCGGCAGCGCGCAGGTTCCGAGCGACATTGCCAGGGCTGCAGCGAATCGAGATGGACGAGCCAGCCTTGGCATGCTGGCGAGCAGGCTGCCAAGCTTGCCGGGTAGAAGCTTGCCAAGACGGTGTCCTTGCGCCGCAGTCGTCACTGCGAGCGCCGCAATGCCAATGCCAACGATACTCCATCCCATCACGCCCCGGACTGCCGGCATCGGCACGACGGCGGTGGTCACGCTCACCACGAGGAGCAGAGCGGCAAGACCGACCGCGCGTTCGATCAGCACGACCGTGATCGATCCGGCGACTCCGTTTTCCCCGAATGCCTCGCGGGTGGCAACCCCGCGGACCACGTCGCCGCCGACTGCTCCAGGAAGAAAGGTGTTGTAGAACTGTCCGACGAGGTAGAGGTGCAGCAGGCGGCCCACCGGCGGCGAGCTCTTCGAGCCATAGGCAGACAGCAGCGCCTTCCAGCGGAGCGCGCCGAGACCGACGCCGAGAAACACCAGGCAGGTGGAAATGGCGAGCGTGGGCAGATCAGCATTGCGCACCGCGCCAAGCACGAGTCGAACGTCGACAAGCGAGAACAGAAGGACAAATGCACCGAGGGTGACGAGAATTCGCAGAGCGTGCCAGCATGCTGCCCTGAGGCGGTGAGACTGCCCGGCTACCTGTAGTCTCTCTCCTGCGTCGGTCGAGGACGACGGAGACGATTCATTGCGAATGCTACTGGCCACTACCGGATCCAGCTTCGGCTAGCGCCGGCGCACCATGTCGCCAGCCGAGTATTCGGGCAGGAACCCCGGCGGCAATTGCCAGGGGAGGTACGTTGCGAGTCACCACCGCGCCAGCCCCGATCTGTGCGCCGCGTCCGATGGTGACGCCGGGTAGAATGGTGGCACCAACCCCGATGTCGCAGCCGTCCTCGAGAACGACGGCGCAAAGCTGCAGCTCGCCATCCATGATCGGAGCGTTCGGGTCGTCGGGGATCTGGTGGCTCGAGGTGAGGATTCTCACGCCTGGTCCGATCCCGACTCGCTCGCCAATCGTGATGCCCCCGGCCGAGTGAAAGAAACACTGCTGTCCAATCCAGGTGCGAGAGCCGATGACCATCCGGTTTCGGTAGTATGCCTTGAGTATTGCGTAGTGACCGACATACACTTCGTCGCCGATTTCGATGTTCTCGGGGTGGAAGATCAGGACTCCTGGTTCAATGCAGACTCCTTGTCCATAGCGAGCCAGTTGTTCTGGCGCAAACGTGCCGGTTCCGTGTGACCGCACCATGCGATCAAGCTATCCTAGCGCGGCTCACGTCGCAACCAAACCCTGGCTACGCCCGTTGCCCGTTGACGTATGCTGCAAATGGTCTCTACCCGTGATAAACAAACGCTTCTACGAAAAGAGGCAGGGCATGGAAGTCCAAATTGAAGACATCTCCCCAGTGGAGAAGAAGATTGCTGTCGAGATTCCTTGGGAGCAGGTTAGCGAGAAGCTGGACGCTGCCTACCGCGAGCTGGGCAAGGGGATCCAACTGAGAGGCTTCCGCAAGGGCAAGGTGCCTCGGTCAATGCTCGAGCGTCTGTTTGGCAAGCAGGTGAAGCTCGATGTTGCCAAGGAGCTTGTGCAGGAGTCGTTCATTGCTGCTGCCCGCAACAACAAGATTGATCTTGTCGCCGAACCGATTGTCGAGGATGCCACCATCCGTGCCGGGGAGGCATTTCGATTCCAGGCCCGACTCGAAGTCCAGGCGCCAGTTGAGCTCAAGGAATACGAGTCGCTTCCTGCCAAGCGGCGCAAGCCAACCGTCACCGATGCGCAAGTTGCAGAGGCTCTCGAACAGAAACGCCGTGACTTGACCGAGTATCGGGCGATCGAAGGAAGGACGACGACGGCGCTGTCGGACATCGTGGTCGTGTCGCTGAAGGGAAAGATTGGCGATTATCCTGTCGACCGCAAGGGCGTGGCGGTGGACTTGGGGCAGACTGATAACCGGGCGGTCCCCGGTCTCACGGAGGCATTGACAGGCATTGATACGAGTAGCCGGGAGCTGTCGCTGAGCTTCACGATCCCGGCAGATGCGGTGCAGAAAGAGATCGCCGGCCAGCAAGCCGAGCTCCAAGTTGTAATCGAGGACGTACGCGAGAAGAGAGTTCCTTCTCTCGACGACGAGTTTGCCAAGGACACGGGCGAAGCTGAAACCCTGGCAGAGTTTCGCGAAAAGGTGCGGGTCAAGCTCGAGCAGCTCGAACGAGGACGCATTGATCGCGAAGTGAGAGAGGAAATCCTCGCCGAGCTGGTGAGGCGAAACCCCGTCGCGGTCGCTCCCTCGGTTTTGGAGCGTTCGTTGGACACTCAGGTAACGAAGACCAAGTTCTCCCTGAGCATGATGGGGATCGCTGTCGAAGACTCCGGCATCGACTTGAAGGATCTACGCGAGAGACTGCGAGGCGCGGCGGAGATTGAGGTTCGCGGACAGCTGTTGCTCGAAGCGTTGGCCGACAAACACGCGATCGAGGTGAACGAAGCCGATCTGCAACCCCATTTGGCCGAGTTGGCTGCAGCCAAGGAGAAATCGGTCCAGAAGATGAGAGCAGAGATGGAGGCTTCTGGAGCTCTCGAACCGTTGAGACGCACCATTCGCCACAACAAGGCGCTTGATCTCGTCGTATCTCGCGCTACGATCACCGACGCCGACGCCGATGAAGACACTGGCACGTCCACCAACCGCGATACCGGCAGCGAAAGTGCGGGCGGCAGCGCCGCTGCCGGCGAGAGTGCCAGCATGGGCGCCAGTATGGGCACCGGCGTTGGCAACGAAACTACCGTCAAGGTCGAGGCCAGCTCCGAGACGAGCGTTCGTTCTGGCGCCGGTGCGACGACGGAAACGGATGCGGATACGAATGCTGCTTTGGCGACGGACACGGGCACTGGCACCGGTAGTGGTACCAACACCGGAGCGGTGCTCCAGGAGAAATGACAGTGAAGGATCCTCTCACCCTTTCGCACGGTTTCATTCCCAACGTGATCGAGCAGACTCACCGAGGCGAGCGCGGCTGGGATATCTTTTCGCGCTTGCTCAAGGATCGCATTGTGTTCTTGGGGACCCCGGTGACCGACGACGTGGCGAACGTCATTATCGCCCAGCTTCTTTTCCTCGAGTCGGAGGATCCCGACAAGGACATCATGCTCTACATCAACTCGCCGGGCGGTCACGTGACTGCGGGGCTGGCGATTTACGATACGATGCAGTACGTTCGTTGCGAAGTGGCGACTATCTGTATGGGACAGGCTGCCTCGATGGGAGCTTTCCTTCTTTCCGCCGGCACCAAAGGCAAGCGGTATTCGCTGCCGCACGCGCGGATTCTCGTCCATCAGCCGCTTGGTGGTTTCCAAGGGCAGGCCACCGACATCGATATTCACGCCAAGGAAATACTGCGAACGAGGGATAGGCTGAACGAGCTGATGGCCAAGCACACCGGCCAACCTCTCGAGCGAATCAAGCACGATACTGAACGCGACTATTTCATGGGCCCGGTCGAAGCCAAAGAGTACGGCATCATTGATGACGTAATTACCCACAAGAAAGAGGTCGCGATCAGTCACAAGTAGCTTGCTGGCGAGATCGTTGGCATCATAAACATAGTGAATGGACCGAAAACGGGATGACAGCGCCGGATCGGGCAGCCACGTAACCTGCTCGTTTTGCGGCAAGTCGCAGAAGGAGGTCAAGAAGCTCATCGCTGGACCGACAGTGTACATCTGCGACGAGTGCATCGGTCTGTGCAACGACATCATCGCCGAGGACCAGGAAAAGGACGAGCAAGGCTATGGCTTTGCCGCCGTGCCCAAGCCTGCCGAGATCAAGACGGTGCTCGACGAGTACGTAATTGGTCAAGACAGGGCCAAGAAG